>NZ_JBGCCX010000162.1:0-33596 GCF_045105015.1 Psychroserpens sp. | reverse complement strand
GAACCAAGTGCTTTCGATGCAGGAACATGTTATGTTGCTGGAACTAAATACAAAACAGGTGATTTTGCTCCTTATTTGTATAAAACTACTGATTACGGAAAAACTTGGAAGAAAATTACAAATGGTATCAATCCCGAACATTTTACAAGAGTACTTAGAGAAGATCCGAAAAAGAAAGGATTGTTATATGCTGGAACAGAAACAGGAATATATGTATCATTTAATGATGGAGCAAATTGGCAGCCTTTTCAGTTAAACCTTCCAGTTGTTCCAATTACAGATTTAGCCTTAAAAGATAATAATTTAATTGTAGCAACACAAGGGAGAAGTCTTTGGGTTTTAGATGATTTAACAGTATTACATCAGCTATATGCCTCTGGTAAAGAGGATCATAAATTATTCAAACCGAAAGACACATATCGTATGGATGGAGGTTACGTCAAAGACAGTAAAACATCTGGAACAAATCACCCAAATGGAGTGATGACGTATTTCAGTTTAAAAAATTACGATAAAGACAAAGATGAAGTGTCGTTAACTTACCTTGATCAAAAAGGAGACACGATTAAGACCTTTTCAACTAAAAACAAAAAGAAAGATAAACTAGAGGTCAAAAAAGGAATGAACCAGTATGTATGGGATATGACTTATAAAGGTGCAGAAAAATTAGACGGAATGATTTTATGGTGGGCAAGTCTTGATGGACCACAAGCAATTCCAGGAACCTATAAAGTGCATCTTAATGTAAATGGAAATGCAGTGCCTCAATCCTTTAATATTCTTGCAGATCCAAGAGCGGAAAGCACACAAGCTGATATGCAAAAACAGTTTGATTTTATTACAGATGTAAATAAAACTATGGATGATGCTCATAAATCGATTAAAAAAATTAGAAATATAAAAACACAACTTTCTGCTTTTGAGACACAATACAAAGGGAATGAAGAGTTGAAAGATTTATTAGAGAAAGCTAAACAACTTAAAGAAGAGTTTTCAAAAATTGAAGAAGCCTTGTATCAAACTAAAAATAGAAGTAGACAAGACCCATTGAATTTTCCAATTCGATTAACCAATAAATTAGGTCATTTAAATGCTTTAGTTGGTATGGGAGATTTTGCACCAACCGATCAAGATATTGCTGTAAAAAACGAGTTGTCCTCAAAAATTAAAACACAACTAGATGAGTTTGATCGATTAATTAGTGAAGAAATTAGTGCGTTTAATTCAGCCTTTAACACCAAACAATTGAATTATTTATTTGTAGAAGATTAATGGAATATTACAATTACATAAAAGCATTACATCTTATTTTTATTATCACTTGGTTTGCTGGGTTATTTTATATTCCTAGATTATTTGTATATCAAATTGAAGCGTTTTATAAACCTTCACCAGAAAAAGAAATACTAGGAAAGCAATTAAAACTAATGGCAAGACGATTGTGGAATATCATCACATGGCCTTCGGCAATTTTAGCAACCGGTTTTGCTATTTGGTTACTATTACTTCGACCTTTTTTGCTTGAGCAACCATGGATGCATGTTAAGCTAACCTTTGTAGTGTTATTAATTTTATATCATTTAAAAACACATCACTATTATAAACAACTGCAACGAGATGAGGTAAAGAAGTCTTCAAATTTTATGCGACTTTGGAATGAAGGTGCGACTTTTATTTTATTCGCTGTAATATTTTTAGTGATACTCAAAAACGCCATTAATTGGATTTTTGGTGTTGTTGGAATTTTAGTCTTAGGAATTTTATTAATGTTAGGTTTTAAAGTTTATAAAAATATTCGAAGCAAAAATCCAGATGCATAATATTGGCTCAATTATTGTTACATTTAACGGAATAATCACCTAGATACACTACAAATTTTCAGATGAGATTAAAAAAACTCTCTTTACGTGTGCGCATCTTTTTTGCCATGATATTATTGGTGTTAATTGCATCAATATTGATTGCAGGTGTGACTATATATCAGTATAATGAAGAGGCAAGGGATTATCATAGAGACCGATTAGAACGAAAGGAACGCGCAATAATTAGTGATATTAATTATGTAATAAAAGAAACAACTTATCCAGTTGAAACCGAAAAAGTTCCACTTATTTTTAAAGATGAAATCTATAGAATAGCAGCTATTCATGGGCTCAAAATTAATTTATATGATATAGATGGCACTTTATTAAAGTCTTCAAAAGCTAGCTTTGCAAGAGATACGACTATAACTTGTATAGATGTAGAAGTTTTGAATACCATTTCTAATACAGCAGAACATAGATTTGTTATCAAAAACAAAAAAAATGGAGAAACTTTTCAATCTTCCTACACCTACATCTACGACTCTAAGTCAAAGCCACTTGCCATTTTAAATTTACCGTATTTAGAAAACGATGATTTTTTAAATAAAGAACTTAATGAATTTTTAGAGCGCTTAGGATACGCCTATTTGTTTATGATGCTTATTGCAATTGTCTTAGCTTTATTGTTATCAAAATATATTACAAAAACTCTAAAAACTATAGCAGATAAAATCAACGAAACTCGTCTTGAAAAACGAAATAAGAAGATAGATATTGAATCGTCTAGTGAAGAAATATCAACTTTAGTCAATTCATATAACAGTATGATAGATGAGCTCGAAGAAAGCGCTGTTCAATTGGCAACAAGTGAACGTGAACAAGCTTGGAGAGAAATGGCTAAACAGGTTGCACATGAAATTAAAAATCCACTAACACCTATGCGATTGAGTGTACAAAGTTTTCAGCGTAAGTTCAATCCTCAAGATGAGCATATTCATCAAAAAGTAGATGAATATAGTAAAACACTTATTCAACAAATTGATACAATGAGTTCTATAGCTTCAGCGTTTTCAAACTTTGCTAAAATGCCTGCTCAAAAAAATGAAACACTCAATGTGACAAGTATTGTAAAATTAGCTTTAGATATTTTTAGTGAAGATTATATTGAATTTGTTTCAGAAAACCCAGAGCTTATGGCAAATTTTGATCGTACACAGTTAATTAGAGTTGTTACAAATCTTGTTAAAAACGGAATTCAAGCAATTCCACAAGATAAAGAACATCCAAAGATTAAAGTTAGAGTTGCCTCAGAAAACGATATGGTTATGATTACTGTTGAAGATAATGGTGTTGGTGTTTCTGAAGACAATAAAAGCAAAATTTTTGAACCTAAATTTACAACTAAATCTAGTGGAATGGGATTAGGTCTTGCCATGGTAAAAAATATTGTGGAAACTTATAAAGGAAGTATTACCTTTACATCGCAACAAGATATAGGAACTACTTTTGCTGTAAAGTTTCCTAAAATTTAACAACATCAAATATCATGAGTTACCAAAATATTTTATCTGCTACTAATAGCGGAATTACCACGATTACGATTAACAGACCAAGTAAATTAAATGCTCTAAATAAAGCAACAATTCAAGAATTACACGATGCTTTTGATGAAGCTAATAAAAGTAAATCTACAAAAGTGATTATTGTAACTGGAAGCGGAGAAAAAGCGTTTGTTGCTGGTGCAGATATTAGTGAATTTGCAGATTTTGATGTAAAACAAGGCTCAAAATTAGCGGCTAAAGGTCAAGAATTATTATTTGATTATGTTGAGAATTTATCGACTCCTGTAATTGCTGCTGTAAACGGTTTTGCATTAGGAGGAGGCTTAGAATTAGCAATGTCTTGTCATTTTAGAGTGGCGAGTACAAATGCTAAAATGGGTTTACCAGAAGTATCACTTGGCGTTATTCCTGGTTATGGTGGCACACAACGTTTACCTCAATTGGTTGGTAAAGGTCGCGCCATGGAAATGGTGATGACAGCAGGTATGATTGATGCTAATCAGGCATTAGATTACGGTTTAGTTAATCATGTAACTTCTGTTGAGGAACTCATTCCTCTAGCTGAAAAAATAGCTAGCAAAATTATGCGTAACTCTTCTGTTGCCATTAAATCTGCTATTAACTCTATTAATGCTAATTATAAAGATGGTATTAATGGATTCAAAACTGAAATCAAGCAATTCGGAAAGTGTTTTGGCACCGAAGATTTTACTGAAGGAACTACTGCATTTTTAGAAAAGCGGAAGGCAGATTTTCCAGGTAAATAATTATTTTTTTGTTCATAATAAGAAGATTAACAGCGATTGAATTTAAACATATTTTGTAATTTTACAAAAAATTATAAAATATGTTTAAAAAATCAATTATTAAAGGTCGTGGCGCACAACAGAACATTCATAATCGTTTCTTTGAATTAAGCCACGAACAGCGTGATGATTTTTTAGAATATTGTGCAAAAGAAGGTGAAGACGCAGACCAAAATAAAACACGTTATTTACCAGTATTCCCGAAAACAATAGTTAATAAAGTTAAAAGCCCAGATGTTGGCATGGCATATTCTATGAATATGTATCAAGGTTGTGAACATGGCTGTATTTACTGTTATGCTAGAAATAGTCATGAATTTTGGGGATTCAGTGCTGGCTTAGATTTTGAACGACGTATTCTGGTTAAAAAGGATGCTCCAAAATTATTAGAAACGTTTATTAAACGAAAAAGTTGGAAAGCATATCCAATTGTCATGTCGGGAAATACAGACTGTTATCAACCAGCTGAAAAACAATTTGAAATTACAAAAGCCTGTTTGAAAGTGTTTCTGAAGTATAAGCATCCAGTTTCAATCATCACAAAAAACGCATTAATTTTAAGAGATTTAGAGATTATTAAAGCACTAGCTGAAGATAACTTAATTAGTGCAAATATTTCAATCACTTCGCTTTCAGAATCGACAAGAGGTATTTTAGAGCCTAGAACTGCAACTATAAAAAAGCGCTTAAATACAGTTAAGGTATTAAGTGATAATGGGATTCCAGTAAATGTGATGTTAGCACCAATAATTCCATCAATTAATAGTCACGAAATTTTCCTTTAGCAAAAGCAGCATCTCAAGCTGGAGCTTTAAGTATAGCGCATACTATTGTTAGATTGAATGGAGCTATTGGAGCTGTTTTTACCGATTGGATTAAAAAAGCCTTACCAAATAGCGCTGAAAAAGTATTGCATCAAATCGAAAATTGTCATGGAGGAACACTCAATGACTCGAGGTATGGAACACGAATGCGAGGTGAAGGAGAAATTGCAAAACAAATAAATGACTTAATAAAGTTAGCAAGGCTTAAGTATTTTAAAAACAAAGGGATGCCAAAACTTAATACCGAATTACATGATGTTTATAAAGATGGTCAAATGAAATTGTTTTAAAGAAAAAGCTACCAATCTGGTAGCCTTTTTAGAATTAGTTGTTTTATAGCTTAAAATGTTTGACAAATCTCCGTTCATTTATTTTTAAAATAGTGTGATAATCTCCAGTTTTGGTGTCTGAAAGTTTGAATACTCTATTCATAGTTTGTTTACCATCAATATTTTCAGAATAAACAAGAACATCTTCATAGTAAATTTTAATTTCAATAGCATTTGATTCTAAATTCATTTGAGATATCAACAATTTATCATCTTCTAATCGTATTGAAGGTTTAAATAATTTTTTTTCCATCTCTTTGAAAAAGACAATTCCATTATTTTTAATTTCAAATGGTTTTATAATTATTTCAAAGTCTTTTTCAAGTTCTACAGTATATATTCCTTCTTTTAGTTGTTTTAGATCAAAAATTTTAGAAAGATTTCCATTGTTTTTTATCGTTTCTGAATGAAGAATAAATCCATTGCTGTCTTTTACTAAAAGCTGTTGACCTTTTTTTGCATTTATAAATTCTACCATTGTAACTTTTGCAAGAGATCTTGCTTTCATTGTTCCTGCATAGTTTAATGTTGATACTAACATTAATACTACTAGTGAGATTTTTTTTACTGTTTTCATCATATTTAGGTTTAATGATTAAAGTACAAATGTAGCATAGGTAGTACAGATAGAAAACAAGTATTTTGACACATATCTATTCTATATTAACTATATTTTTTACTTTAAAACAATAAGATGTTAATTTAGCATACAATTTTGATAATTATGTATACTTTTCAAATTATGTTTACTATTAAATTTGTATAAGTTATGATGACTAGAAAACCCATTTTAGAAAAAATAAGCCCAGAATTTGGTAGTTCTATTAAAGTTATAAAGGACAAATCGTTTGTTCCTGATTATGAAAAATTTTGGCATTTTCATCCCGAAATTCAATTAGTGTATGTTAACAAAGGCAAAGGGAAACGACATATTGGAAATCACATATCTTATTTTAATAATAGTCAATTACTGTTAATAGGTTCAAACTTACCTCATAATGTATTCACAGATCAACTTACAATTGATGGTACACAAACAATCATTCAGTTTAGACCAGAATTTTTAGGAGAACATTTTTTTGAAGTTCCTGAAATGCAAGGCATCAATGAATTATTTGAACTTGCAAAAAATGGAATTCTATTCGGAAAAAAAACTAAGCAAAAAATCGGAAAGAAAGTTGAAAAACTTTCAGAAAAGGAAGGCTTTAAAAAAATACTAGTGTTACTTGAAGTTTTACATGGCTTAGCTAAGTCTAAGGACTATACAATTTTAAATGCAGATGGTTTTGTGTTTGAAGCTGAGCCTCAGGATAGTGCAAAGCTTGATATAATATTTAAGCATGTTAATGAAAATTTTACTCGACAGATAACTTTAGATGAAATCGCAGATAAAGTAAGTCTCACTGTTCCTGCATTTTGCAGATATTTCAAAAAGGTAACAGGAAAAACATTTACGAAACTAGTTAATGAATACCGTATTGTTCATGCCACAAAGTTATTATCAGAAAGCCAAATGAGTATTACTGAAGTAAGTTTTGAATGTGGCTTCAATAATTTTTCACATTTTAATAAACTATTCAAAGAATTTACTGGAAAAAGCGCTTCTAAATATAGAGGAGAATTAAAATTAACTATTAAGTAGATTAATTTATAAACTAACATCATGGAAGATAAAATTGACAGAACATTAGTCTATTATTTAGTTAAGCAAAAACAAATATTGGATAAAGTGAATATGTCTAATTCACTTACAGTTGATGAAATTATTCATTATGGTGAAGAAATATCTATAATTGAAAACAAAATTACAGCGTTAGAAATAGCAAAAGAGAATTAATGAATCAAGTGCCTTTTAGTTAAAAATCAACTTGTTGACAAAATAATTCTTAAAAGTTATTATAGACAGTTTGCTTTTTTTAAATTCGCGACCTAAATCAATTTAAAATACAATTTATTATGAAGATTAAATTTTTATCAATCCTGTCGTTAGCGGTAATTTTATTTACAGCATGTACAAGTGATTCAACTAGTGAAGAGTTTGACGATAACAATCCTGATGCCGTTGCAAGACTTATTACAGAGATAGCTATAGTATCTGCTCAGAATCCTATTGATAATACAACAATAAGTGTAAGTTATGATGCTAATAACAGAGTTACTAGTATTACAGACGGTGTAGAGACTAACACGCTTGTTTATAATAATGATGATAGTTTAACAAATGTTGCCGGTCCAGGTGAAACGTTAAACGTACAAGATCTTTATGATGATTCTCCATTTGAAGCTTTTGAGTATGGAGAAGTAATTGATTATGATTCTAATAACAATCCTCTAAACATCAGAATTTATGATTATGAGTATAACTTTAATACTGGTATGGAGGAGACAATTGAGTACAGAGCATTAATCACTTATGACGATAAACCAAACCCTTATTTTTACACACTTCAAGCTGCTGGTGCAATTGAAATCATGGATAATGTAGAATTGAATTTTAGTTCAGAAATGAATGCTCCAGAACTTATTCAAGCTAGATTATTATTTCCTTCAAGAAATGTTAGTGGTGTTACAATCACAAATTTAGCTGGTCAAGTTTTAACAGAGGTTGTTGCTAATTATGTTTACAATTCAGATAACTATCCAACTTCGGGTACTATTACAGAAACTTCATATGAAAACGGAATGGTTGATGAAACCAATGTTGTTTCAATGACTTATGCATATTTAGTTAACTAACACAAAATATATGTTTTAAAAAAGGTTCATTATTTAATGAACCTTTTTTTATTTATCACCATTCCATTCTTCATAAAACTGTTGTAGAAAGTCTTCCATATATTCATGTCTTCGTAATGCAATTTGTTTTCCAGTTTTAGTGTTCATTCGGTCTTTTAAAAGCAGAAGTTTTTCATAAAAATGGTTGATTGTAGGTGCCTTAGAGTTTTTATATTCCTCTTTTGACATATTTAATTTTGGAGGAATTTCAGGATCGTATAACTTATGGTTTTTAAAACCACCATAATTAAAAGTTCTAGCAATTCCAATGGCGCCAAGGGCATCAAGCCTATCTGCATCCTGCACGACATTTAGTTCGTTTGAAGAAAAATGTTGTGCTACGTTTCCTCCTTTAAATGATATATTTTCAATAATGTTAACAACATGTTCTATAGCAACTGAATCAACATTTATTTTAAACAAAAATTCACGCGCTTTTTTAGGGCCAACCGATTCATCTCCATTATGAAATTTACTATCCGCAATGTCATGTAATAAAGCACCTAGAGATACGATGTAAATATTTATGGTTTCATTTTTAGAGATGAGCAAACTGTTTTTATATACTCTTTGAATGTGAAACCAATCGTGACCTCCTTCAGCAGATTCTAAAGTTTCTTTTACAAATGTCTTAGTTAATTCAATATGTTCTATTTGCTCTGAAGTCATGAATCTATTTTAATGGCTTTAGTAATGGTTTGTTCTACATGTGTTATTAGTTGTTTGTGGTCATCAGCTGTATTTAATTCGATAGGTTGATGAACTGTAAACTTAAGATGATTACCAATACCCATTGGGAATTTTCCATAGCGCAACATTTTCCATGAATTATTCACAGTTATAGGTACTATTATAGCGGAAGGTATTTTTTTAAATAACAATTCTAGTCCTTTAGTTTTAAATGGTTTTGGAGTACCATCTTTACTACGCGTGCCTTCCGGAAAAATAACAGCTGTACGATTATTGTTTTCGATATATTCACCAAACTGAAGCATGGCTGGTAAAGCCTGACGTGGGTTTTTTCTATCAATTAAAACAGAACCTCCATGTCGTAAATTATAGGAAACACTCGGAATACCTTTTCCTAGTTCTTTCTTACTCACAAACTTTATATGATGCTGCCTCATAAACCACATAATAGGAGAAATATCATACATGCTTTGATGATTAGAAACAATAATTAAAGGTTTGTTTTTGGGAATGATATGAGGATTATTCCATGTAAATCGTGTTCCTAAAATATGCAAACACCTTAATAAACAAAACTGAAGTGCATCTACACTTAATTTATGGGCTTGATACCCTAAAACATTGAGACAAAACCATTGGATAGGATGAAAAATTAATAAGCTTATTCCAAATACGATTAGGTATAGTATTGTTAAAGGATAAGCCAATAGTTTTCTCATATCACAAAAGTAATTTAATGACAATACTTCACAAAAAAACCACGACTAAATCGTGGTTTTAATTTTATGGTAAATTCTACTTTTTCTAGCAATGATCGTTATAAGCGTCCATTAGGTTTTCAGCAATTAATTCTGCTGGACGACCTTCAATATGATGACGCTCTAACATATGAACCAATTCTCCATTTTTAAACAATGCCATGCTTGGTGAGCTAGGAGGAAAAGGAACCATATGTTCTCTTGCGGTATTTACTGCATCTTTATCAACGCCTGCAAAAACAGTGACAATATGGTCAGGACGTTTTGAGTTTTGTAAACTCATTCGTGCTCCTGGACGAGCATTTGCTGCTGCACAACCACAAACAGAATTCACTACCACTAAGGTTGTTCCTTCTTTAGCTAATGCAGTTTCAACAGCTTCTGATGTATGTAATTCTTCAAAACCAACGTTTGTTAAATCTTCACGCATAGGTTTTACTAATTCTGCTGGATACATATATTTAAATTTTTCAGATTAATATTTAGATTGCAAAGATAAGGAAAATAAGCGTTTGGTATAGCTACTATAGTAAGCAGTTTCAATGCAGCTATTCAGGTTTTCAATATGTGAATTCGGTAACAAATGCAAACAAAAGAAGACTAACTGTAGTATATTTGAATTTTAAAATAAAAATACACACATGAGTTTTGCAAAATGGATTGGTGGTGCTTTAGGTTGGTCGTTTGGTGGACCAGTTGGTGCAATTATAGGATTAGCGATTGGAAGTTTAATAGATGGTGCTTCTGAGCAAGGAGGTTTTTTGTTAGGAGATGGACAAACGACTACAAGAGGTAGGTCTAGAGGAACTTATCGTAAAATGCCAAATTATGATAGGCGAACACAACGTCCTCAAACCCAATCTGGAGATTTTGAAGTGAGTTTACTCATTTTAGCTTCAGTGGTTATTAAAGCAGATGGTGTTCAAGATCAAAAGGAATTAGATTATGTAAGACAACAATTTGTGAGTATGTATGGTAAAGAACGCGCTAATCACGCGTTTCGTTTGTTCAAAAATATAAGCAAACAAAGTATTCCTACTCGAGAAGTTTGTTTACAGATCAAACAAATGATGGACCATTCTTCTCGTTTGCAATTGGTTCATTTTTTATTCGGAATAGCTAAGGCTGATGGTATGGTTACCGAAGTTGAGGTGAAACAAATTTATACTATATGTGGTTATTTAGGAATTAGTTCTAGAGACTACGAAAGTATAAAAGCGATGTTTTACGACAGTAGTGATAATGCTTATAAAATCTTAGAAATTACTAAAAGTGCTACAGAAGATGAGATTAAAAAGGCTTATCGAAAAATGGCTAAGAAATATCATCCAGATAAAGTGATTCACTTAGGAAAAGAACATCAAAAAGGCGCTGAGGAAAAATTCAGACAAGTGCAAAAGGCTTATGAGCAAATACAAAAAGAAAGAGGGTTTTAATTTCCCTGATTTCTTTTGCTGATACGTTTTTCTATATCTTTAAAATAACGCTTTTCTTTATATTTTCTGTAGATAAATACAACTACAACAATAAGACCTAGAATCATAATTCCACCCTTACCAGTCATGTATTCAATAAGATCCATAATATTCAATTTGAGGTTTTATGGTCGAAATTAAACATAAAACTTTCATACTAATCATTTATTTTAGATGAATGGTATAATTTAACGATATGGATAAGGAAACAGTAAAAGCAACTATTTTAGATGAAATTTCAAAAACAGAATCATCTATTTCACAATACAAAGAACTCACAAAGCCCATAGCTCCTAATGATGCAATTGGTCGTGTAAGTAGGATGGATGCCATAAACAATAAAACAATTAATGAAGCTTCTTTGCGCCAAGCAGTGTCAAAACTTAAAACTTTAAACATTGTACTTTCCAAAATTGAGGATCATGATTTTGGTATTTGTTTAAAATGTAAACAAACTATTCCAATAGGTAGAATTCTAATTAGGCCAGAAAGTTTGTTATGCGTGAATTGTGCGCGATAATTATGATATAGGTTTCATTTTCTTACATTTACAAAAAACATAATATTATGAAATTTACAATTACTTATTTCACATTATTTTTTACTTTTTGTTTCTCATTTTCTCAAAGTTATTCTGGTGCAGAGAGCGTTGAGTACGATCCTATTAATGATAGATGGTTAGTGTCTAATGGAAATAGAATAATTAGCGATGATGGTCAAGGAAACTTAAGTTTCTTTGGAACAGGAACTACCTCTTACGGTCTAGAAGTTATGGGAAATACAGCTTTCGGAATTCAAGGATCTAATATTATAGGTTATGATTTAACTTCTGAACAGCAAGTAACTATAGCTAGTATTTCTGGTGCTTCTTTTTTAAATGGAATGACAAGTGATGGTGTCGATACCGTTTACGTTACAGATTTTAGTCAAGGAAGAATTCATAAAATTGATTTTTCAATTTTTGCAAGCCCAGTTATCACACAGATTGTTTCAAATACTCAAAACACACCTAACGGAATTTTATATGATGGTGACAATAACCGATTGATTTATACATCTTGGGGGAGTAATGCTCAAATAAAACAGGTGGATTTATCAAATAATCAAGTGTCAACAATTATTACGACATCACTTGGGAATATTGATGGGATTGATGATGATGCAGCAGGAAATTATTATGTGTCATCTTGGACACCAGATCGAATTACAAAATACGATTCTAATTTTCAAAACCCTCAAATCGTAACGACACCTTCTTTAAATTCACCTGCAGATATTGGAATTAATCAAACGACAGGTATTATGGGAATCCCGATGGGAAACTCCGTTGTTTTTGTAGATTTAGGAGTTTTATCATTTGAAGAATTTGAATCGAATGCATTTAATTTTATAATAGCTCCAAACCCTATTGATGCCTCAAGTGAGATTATATTTTCTAATTTAAATTATAAACCAACTGCAATTGAATTGTTAGATATTTCAGGTAGAGTAATACAATTAATTTCTAGTGACGTCGATTCAGGAAACAATATTTCGCTAAAAACAATAAATCAAGCTTCAGGAGTGTACTTTATTCGAGTGTCAAATGATTTGTCTAGCGCTACTAAAAAAGTGATTATTAAATAGAAGGGTTATTAGAACCTCTAACTAATTAATAAAAGGCATAAAATTTGTGATGAAGAAATAGTCAACCAATACAATTACAAATGAAATATGTTTTATGCTTTACACTGTTATTTAGTGTTGTAATCACAAATGCTCAAAATGTCGTTGGAACGTATCAGCTACATTCTAAATCAACCGATTCTAATGATTTTGAGTTAAAAAGAACACTTACACTTTATGCAGATGGCACTTTTGAATATTATAATTACCGAAGAATTGAAAAGGGAATTCCTCCCGAAACTCATACGTATGGAAAAGGAACATGGAAAAGAGATAAAAAAGTAATTATTTTTTCTACCGATAGTTCAGAGTTAGATGATAAATTTACTTTAGATTTTAGTGGGACAAAAGCTAGATTTATTAGTAAATCACCAAGAGATAAATCTGATCGTGTTATCGAAACTGCACTCAGCTTTTATGAATCCGAAATATTTTGGGCAACAGGAATGAAGCTTATTAAGCAGTAATATTATCCTCTAAACAAGAAGAAGTTATCTTTCATATCTTCTATTTGTGAATCTTCGTTTGTGATGATATAATCAATGGCCTGTGTTGTAAACTCATCACCTTTAGGTGTTAGAGATACAATATTATTGTTTATCTCTATCATATTATTTTTAAGCGCTAAATCTAAAACCGTTTTTGACCTTACTTTTTGCCAATTAATATGTTCGTTGAGATGATTTACATGACGTTCTTCAATTTCATCATGGTTTTTCAAATGCAAAAGAAAGGTCAGCAAAGAAACTTCTGTACGTTGCTGTTTTTCACGATACATCACAGCAATAATACCTTTACTTGGAGCGAACAAATACACTAATAAAAATAATAGTCCGAGCATTGTTGTAATTGATCCAGCTATAGAGGCGTCTAACCAATGTGCAAACCAGTACCCAGTAATGGCACTAAATACGCCAAACACAATGGATAAAATGAGCATTTTTTTAAGATCAGTAGTTAATAAATAAGCAGCTGCAGCTGGAGCAATCATTAATGCTACAACTAAGATAGCACCTACAGCATCAAAAGCACCAACAGTAGTTATTGAGGACACACTCATTAATCCATAATGAATAATTGCAGGTGAAAACCCTAGGGAAGCGGCTAATCCTTTATCGAATGTACTAAGTTTTAATTCTTTAAAAAAAGCATATAAAAGCACTACAGTTATTAAAAGAATACTTCCGATGATCCAAAGAGATTTTGGGCCAACATCAATTCCAGAAATTAACAAACGATCAAAAGGTGCAAAAGCTAATTCACCAAGTAAGACAGCATCAATATCTAAATGAACGTCATTAGCGTTTTTAGCAATCATAATCACACCAACACTAAATAAGACGGGAAATACTAATCCTATGGCAGTGTCTTCTTTTACAAGTCCTGTTTTCTGAATGTATTCTACTAAAACAACAGTAATCACTCCGGTTAAGGCAGCTAGAAGAATCAGTAATGGCGAGTTCAAATCTTGTGTAATAAAAAATCCAATAACAATTCCTGGTAAAATAGAATGACTAATGGCATCACTAATCATGGCCATTTTGCGAAGCACCAAAAAAGTGCCCGGAATAGCACAAGCAATAGCCACTAAACTTGCAATCAATTGTATTTCTAATTGCGCACTACTCATCTTGTTTGGTTAGTTGATTATATAAATTTGAAGCAGAATTAAACCCTTCGCGAGTTAAACTCCATGTTGAACCTTGAAGTGTCACATAATTTTTTTCGACTAACTTTTTTAAAGTCCCTTTTGTAAATCCTTGAAAATTATTCAAAATTTTAATTTCATGAGGATGTGAAATATTTTCATGAGTTTCAGCAATTCCATACATAAAAGCTAAGGTCTTATGTAACTCTAAATCACGTCTGTTTTTTATAAAACGTATTTGCTTAAATAGTAAACCACGACTTGGAGAAAATACAAATGATATAAAAACAAAAACAGCAGCAACTAAAACAATGACTGGACCAGTTGATAAATTATTTTGACTAGCACTAATTGCTGTGCCAAAAATACCTGAAAAGGCCCCAAATATTGCAGCAAGAAATACCATTTTAGCGAGACTATTTGTCCATTGTCTTGCAGCAGCAGCAGGAGCTAAAAGCATTGCACTCATTAAAACAACACCAACGGTTTGGAGTCCAAGTACAATAGCTAAAACGATAAAACTCGTGATTAAAACATCAATGGTTTTAGTGTTAAATCCAAGTGTTTTGGCATACTCTTTATCAAATAATAAAATCTTGAATTCTTTCCAGAACAGTAATAAAACAAAAAGACAAATTCCAGTAACAATTGCCATCAACCAAACGTCACTTTCAACAAGTGTAGCTGCCTGTCCGAATAAATATTTATCTAATCCAGCTTGATTTGCATTAGGTTGTTTTTGTATGAAGGTGAGTAATAGCATTCCGAAGCCAAAAAATAAAGATAAAATTAAGCCCAATGCAGTATCTGATTTTAAATGTGTTTTAGTTATAATTCCTCTTATCCAGAATGTTCCGATTAATCCACTAACTAAAGCACCAAGAAGTAGTGTATTACTGTCTTTTGCTCCTATGATTAAAAAAGCAATAGCGATCCCAGGTAAAGCTGCATGAGAAATTGCATCACCTAAAAGGCTTTGTTTTCTCAGTACAGCAAAGCTTCCTAACATTCCAGTCACAGCACCAAGAATTGCTGTTCCAAGCGTTATGGTTCTGAGTGTGTAATCTGAAAAGACTAATGAAAAATATTCTTGAATATCCATCACTCTTGTATACTTACTTTGTAATTAATTCCGTAGGTTTTTGTCAAATTATCATCATTAAAAATATCTTTAACAGGACCTGTGGCTATTTTTTTGACGTTTAAAAATGTTACCCAATCAAAATATTCTGGAACAGTTTGTAAATCGTGATGCACAACAATAACTGTTTTGCCAGCTTTACGGAGTTCTTTTAGAATATTAATAATGGCAATTTCTGTAGTCGCATCAACACCTTGAAATGGTTCATCCATAAAATAGATTGATGCATCTTGAACCAAAGCTCGTGCTAAAAAGATACGTTGTTGTTGACCACCTGATAACTGACTAATTTGACGGTTTTTAAAAGGTAACATGCCTACTTTTTCAAGAGCTTCGAGTGCCGCTTTCTTTTCTTTTTGTTTCGGACGTTTTATCCATCCCAAACTCCCGTAAGTTCCCATCATAACAACATCTAAAGCTGTTGTTGGAAAATCCCAATCAACACTTCCTTTTTGGGGAACATAAGCAACCAAAGAACGTTGTTTGTCATAAGATTTACCATAAATAGAGACACTACCTGCAATTGGTTTCAAAATTCCTAAAATAGATTTTATAAGTGTTGATTTTCCAGCACCATTAGGGCCCACAATAGCCATCAAAACACCTTCAGGAATTTCTAAGTCAATATCCCAAAGTACAGGCTTATAATTGTAAGCAACTGTTAAATCGTCTATTTGTACTGCAATCTTTTGCTTCATTATTTTAGCGCATTAACAATTGTATTCACATTGTATTCAAACATGCCAATGTAAGTGCCTTCTTTTGTCCCAGATGTGCCTAAAGCATCAGAGTACAGCGTTCCTCCAATAGTAACTTCGTGTCCTTTTGATCTTACTGCTGCTTGTAAGGCTTCTATAGTTCGTTTTGGTACTGAGCTTTCTACGAAAATAGCTTTGATATCTTTTTCGATAATAAAGGCTGATAGTTTTTGAACATCTTTAACTCCAGCTTCTGTGGCAGTTGATAAGCCTTGTAATCCTAAAACTTCAAAACCATAGGTTTTCCCGAAGTAATTAAAAGCATCATGAGCTGTGACCAAAATTCGTTTGTCTTTAGGAAGTGTTTCAATTATTTCTTTTATTTTTGATTGAAGCGCAATTAGCTTTTCAATGTATTTTGTTTCATTAGTTTTATAATATTCTGCGTTTTCTGGATTTTTTTCTGAAAGCACAACAGTTACTTTTTTTACGAATTTCATGAAATAGTCAATATTGAACCATACATGTGGATCATAGTTCGAAGCAAAATAGTCAGAACCAATTAAGGTGTTTTTATCTAAACTTTCTCCAAGAGCAATAGGTGTTTTGTTTTTCATTTTCTCGAAGACTTCAACTAGCTTACCTTCAAGATGTAATCCGTTAAAAAATATGATGTCTGCATTTACTAGTTTAGTAACGTCACCTTCGCTGGCTTTGTAGAGATGAGGATCGACACCACTTCCCATTAAACCTTGTACGTTGATGTGTTCACCTCCAATATTTTTTACCAAGTCGGTAATCATTGTAGTTGTTGTTACAACGTTTAATTTTCCGTTAGTTTGTGTATCTTTTTTGCAACTAAAAACAGAAGCAATTAGCAATAGTAGTATTGTGTTTTTTAAAATTTTCATAGTCGTTTTTATTTAGTAGGTAATCTGAAACTTACACCAGCACTTAGTAAAATATCTTGTCCTTCAGTAATCCCAGAACCAACAGTTGCATCAAGTTGAACATTATTTGATATTAAATATGTAATACCAGCATTCCATAAATGATTTGCTTTATTGTCTTCAGGAAGATTGCCATATAGTTCTATGTAGGTTCCTAATTTTTCTATAACGCTATACCCATAAGACAGAGAATATATGTAGGATGCTTCTGGCGATCCATCTTGCCATCTTGCACCAATATTATAACCTAAACTTGATTTCTTACTTAAAGTGTGTTCAAATGCAAAAATAACATCAACACCTGTAGTTTCTGGTCTGTAATCAGTACTTGCTGTAAATGGTAAATATAAATGTCCTAAGAATCCAATTTGAGGCTTCCAACCTTTTTCTTCTGCAATGGCAATTTTTGTTCCAAATAAGAGAGGATTAAAACCACTAGAAATATTATCTAATTTGTTCCCGTTTATTGTTGTCTGACCTTCAACAAAATCCCAACCTATTCGTAATTCTAGATTATCTAATAAACCTAGACGAACTAGAGTCGTGTTGTAAGTGAAAGATTCAGTTTTAACACTATTGTCTTTAAAACTTTCATAAGCACCTCCAGTTTCAATTTGAATGAAACTAGGCGCAACAGTTGAAGGAGATTCAGTTGCATCAGGTCTGTCCGTAATTAAAGGTTCTGATGCTGAACTTGAAGTGTCTTCTTCTTGTGAAAAAACAAATCCGTTTATTAGTAGAATAAGAAATAAACTTAGTAAGTAGATGTTTTTAATTTTCATCGACATAAATAATTTTAGTAAAATTTTCATTCAAAACAATCGTGTTTGAGCCAATTGAAATTTGAGTCATTTTATTTCCAGTAAATTGTTTTGAAACGGTTAGTGTATTTCTATATTTAATTTCATTTAAAGCACAAAATTCAAAAAATTCTTTGTCATCACTCATCAATCTGGCAATGGTATAAGTTTGGCCTTCTTCAGCTTCGGCAAGAGTAATAGAGGTGTCTTTAGTAGTAATTTCTCCTTTAGCATTAGGAATGGGATCGCCATGAGGATCAAATTTTGGATGCCCTAAAAACGCACTTATTTTTTCTGCCAGTAAATCTGAAGTCTGATGCTCTAATAATTCGGCTTCTCGATGAATATCATGGAGTGACATATCAAACATTTTGAATAAAAAAGCTTCCCACAAGCGATGTTTTCTAACCACATTGAGTGCCATTTTTTTACCTTTTTCAGTTAGTTGAAGCGCTTGATATTTTTCGTAATGGAGTAAATCTTTTGCTGCTAACTTCTTAGCCATATCTGTAGCGGCAGGATTTGAAATGCCCAACTGTTTGGCAATATTTCCAGGCTTGGTGTTTTTTATATCATGCTTGTCGTTATTGTAAATTGCTTTTACAAAATTCTCAATAGCTACTGACATTTTTTTGAATGCTTTAATTAAAATTTAAGTAAGCTTAAATATTTTGCAAATGTAACTAAAATTTTAATTAATACTATTTTATTTGGGTTAGATTGAACTATTTTATGTCTATTAAATTAAAAGCACCATTTACCAAGATTTTACTTGATTCTTTAACATTCGTATTTTCTAATATTTCAATATTGCCATTCACTACGTTTCCAATGCTCACTTTTACTTGATCAAAAAAGTAATCCGTTTCTGTAGTTTCATTTAAAAGTAACACATAATATTCTTCTTCTATTTCTACAAGTGCAGTTTCAGGCAATACATTTGCATTTTTTTCTTCGATTATAATATCAGCATTAACGAACATTCCTGTTAAGAATTTATTTGACTCATCAATTGGATGGCCATGAACTTTTATCGTTCTGTTATCACCTATTGTGGTTCCGACCAAATGAACTTCACCATGAAATATGTCTTCTGTAGCTTCAGGAATTTTGAATGTAATAGGTTGTCCTTTTTTTACATTCATGATGTCTTTTTCAAAAACAGATAATTCTAAATGAATGTGAGAGTTGTCAATTATTTCAATAATTGATGTTGCAGGAGAGACATAAGTTCCTCTAGTGACATTTACCTTTGAGATGCTACCACTAATAGATGCATATAAAGTTACAATAGAGGACATGCTGCCTTTTTCTACATTTTTAGGTGAAATATTCAGCATGACTAATTGCTTTTTTAAACCATTATATTTCGCCATGGTGGTTTTGTAGTCACTCTCAGCTTTTAAAAAGCTCTTCTGAGATGTTATATTTTCCTCCATCATGGTTTGTTGTCGATCATATTCGGCTCTTAAATAATTTAATTGCTCTTTGACTTCCATATATTTTTGCTGCATAGTTATAAACTCAGGGTTTTCAAGTGTGACTAAGGCCTGTCCTTTTTTCACTGTGTCACCTTCTAAAAATGGTGTTGTTTTGATAAAGCCTCCAAAGCTTGAATTAACTACGGCTTTATTTTCAGGAGGAACATCAATCATTCCATTTACTGAAATTTTTATTGGAATTGATTTTATTTCTATCGTTCCTAAAGCCATATTATTTTGATCAAATTGAACTTTTGAAACCTGAATGCGGCTATCTTCATTTTCTGAAATGATAGTTCCTCTTGACTCTTCAGAATTTTTACAATTCATAAAAAAGAGAATAAAAGCAGAATAAATTATATACTTGATTCGTTTCATAAGGTTAATTTTAAAAGGTTAAATAATTGATATTTATTATGGTTTGATTATAGTTGTTGAGGTGTTCCAAATGATTGATTTGGATAGCATAAGCATTTTCAACACTTAAAATATATTGGTAGAAATCTATTTCCCCATTTTTAAAACTACTGTTTGCAGTTTTAAGAATTTCATGAGCCATAGATGCTCCTTCTTGTTCAAAATATGTGAGTCCTTTTTCGATATGCTCAAGTTCTAAAAGTAGCTTCTCATGTTTATAAGTGTAGTTAATTTCAAAATCGTGCGATTCTTCTTCTACAATATCTAGCGCAATCTTAGATGATTTAATACGAGATGATTGTGCGTTGAAAAGCAAAGGGATTTTTAAACCAAATTGATAACCAATTAGATTAGAATTGATTCCTGAGTTACTGCCTTGAAAATAATTGAGACTTATATCTGGAAGTAATTCTTGTTTTTCGTATTTGCGTTTGGCTTCAAAAAATGATGTTTTATGTTTATAATAGTCCATTTCAGGACTCTCTTTAACATTCATAACTTCTAAAGGGATTTTTGTGAATGGTTCAGGAGTGATTGATAACGTGTCTTTGCTTTGAATTATAGCTTCTAAAACAGCGTAGGCTACTTTTAATTCTTGTTGAGCTTGAGATAGGTCAAGGCTAATTTGTTTTTGTTTGGATTTAGCAGTAATTTTTTCTAAATAATTTGTTTCACCCAATTCAAAACGTCTTTTAGCAATCGCAGCAAAATTTTCATATAAGCTATCCAATCTAGACAGTACCTTTTCTTTTTCTTTAGCATACAGATATGTGTAATAACCTGATGTGAGCTTACGTTTTAACGCTTTTTCTCTTATGGCATAACTAGCTACTTCCAAATCATAGTTGGCAGAATTCAATTTTCGACCAGCAAAATAAACTGTCGGAAATTTAAATTCTTGCTGTACTCCGAATACATCAAGAGGTTTGTTATTAAATGCTAAATTATTTTCATCATAAGCGTAGTATACTTCTGTTTTATCAAAATCAAATGCTGTTGAGATCAAAACATCAGATTTTTCAACCTTTAATTTATCAGCCTTAAGTCCTGAATTATTTTCAATAGCTATGGAAATTAATTCGTCAAGAATCACTGAATTTTGTTGACCATATGATGGTGACGAAATGACTGCAAATAGTACTGTTACTACAATTGATTTGTTTTTTGAATATGTTTTAGATTTACTCTTGGTCGAATTAAAATAAGCATATAGCACAGGCAAAACAACCAAAGTTAGCAACGTTGCTGTAAATAAACCTCCAATTACTACTGTTGCCAATGGTCTTTGGACTTCAGCTCCAGCATTGGTAGAAATGGCCATTGGTAAAAAACCCAAAGCCGCAGCAGTGGCTGTTAACAATATAGCCCTAAGCCTATCTTTTGTTCCTTGTTTTATAAGTGATTCCATATCTTTAAAATCTTCTTTTTTAAGTTCTTTAAAATGTTCAATAAGTACGATTCCGTTAAGGACTGCTATTCCAAAAAGTGCAATAAACCCAACACCTGCTGAAATACTAAATGGCATATCTCTTAGCCATAAAAATAAAATACCTCCAACAGCAGCTAATGGAATTGCAGAATATATTAACAATGCTTCTTTAACCGAGTTAAAAGCAAAGTAGAGCATTATGAAAATCAAGATTAAAGCAATTGGTACTGCAATTAATAAACGCGATTTTGCATTTTGTAAATTTTCAAATTGACCTCCATAGGTTATGGTATATCCAACAGGAAGTTTTATTTGAGAATCTATTAAGTCGCTCACATCATCTACCACAGATTCTAAATCTCGATTTCGAACATTAATTCCAACTACAATACGCCTTCTAGTATCATCTCTTGAGATCTTTGCAGCTCCTTTTTCATAGGTTATCGATGCTAATTCGCTCATAGGAATCTTTCCGCCATTAGGTAAATCAACATAAAGGTTTTTGATGTTGTTGATGTCTTGACGTTTAGAAGATTCTAGGCGTACAACAAGGTCAAATCGCTTTTCACCTTCAAACACATTGCCTACAGTTCGTCCAGCAAATCCCATTGATAGCATAGCGTTAAGATCTTTAATGTTAAGTCCGTATCGTGCAATTTTTTCTCTATTATATTTCACACTCATTTGAGGTAATCCATCAATTTTTTCTACTGAAACATCTGCAGCGCCATTTACATTTTCAATGAGTGCTTTTATTTCGCTTCCTTTTTTAGACAAAATCTCCAAATCTTCACCAAAGATTTTGATTGCAATGTCTGCTCTTACACCCGTAATAAGTTCATTAAAACGCATTTCAATTGGTTGAGTAAATTCGACTTCCATACCAGGAATTAAAGCCAAAGCTTCTTTAAATTTATCGGCCAATTCATCTTTTGTCGATGCAGATACCCATTCTTTTTTTGATTTTAAAACAATGATGACATCACTTTCTTCCATAGACATTGGATCTGTAGGGACTTCTGCTGCGCCAATTCTAGTGACTACCTGTTTGATTTCAGGAAATTTGTCTAATAAAATACTTTCTATTTTAGTGGTAATTTCAACCGTATTGCTTAATGATGTTCCCGTTTTTAAAACAGGCTGAATCACGAAATCGCCTTCATCAAGCGTAGGCACAAATTCACCTCCCATATTTCCAAATAAATAAACAGAAACACTCAAAAGAAGTATTGAAGTACCTAGTACTAATTTTTTGCTTTGTAAAGCCCAATTAATAGTTGGTTCGTAGATTTGGTTGAGCCATCTCATCAAGCGAACAGAAATATTTTTTTCTGAAGGTTTTAACGGCTTAAGAAATAAGGAAGCTGCGACTGGAACATAGGTAAAGCAAAAAATCATCGCTCCAATTAAGGCAAAACTGAATGTTAATGCCATCGGCTTAAACATTTTACCTTCTATGCCACTCAAGGAAAGAATTGGTATGAAAACAATTAGAATGATGAGTTGTCCGAAAACAGCAGAATTCATCATTTTTGAAGCACCATTAAAAGTGATTTCGTCCTTGTAGGATTGTAAATCCTTAGGTTTTAAGTTTGAAAATTTTTCATGATTTTTTGTAATACTGTAAGCAATAAATTCAACTATAATCACAGCTCCATCGATTATAATCCCGAAATCAATAGCGCCTAAACTCATTAAGTTAGCGTCGACACCAAAAATGTACATCAACGACAAGGCAAACAATAAACACAATGGAATTACAGAAGCAACGACTAGACCTGACCTCCAGTTTCCTAATAATAAAACCACAACAAAAATTACGATTAAACAGCCTAGGACTAAATTTTCAGTCACTGTAAATGTTGTTCTATCAATAAGTTCACTTCGGTCAAGAAATGCATTGATATATACACCCTTTGGTAATGATTTAGAAATGCTTGCTACACGATTTTTTACAGCTTCAATTACTTGTTTAGAATTTGCGCCTTTAAGCATCATCACCTGACCAAGTACTTTTTCACCTTCACCATTTCCAGTAATTGCGCCAAATCTTGTAGCGTTTCCAAAGCCAATAGAAGCTACATCCTTGATATAAATTGGAACGCCATGATTGGTTTTAATGACAATATTTTCAATGTCTTTCAAACCATTAACCAAACCATCTCCTCGAATAAAATAGGCTTGATTTACTTTTTCTATGTAGCCTCCTCCAGCAACGCTATTATTGTTTTCAAGAGCTGTAAAAACCTCTTGAGCAGTAATATTTATAGCATTGAGTTTTTCTGAATTAAGAGCAACTTCATACTGTTTTAAAAACCCTCCCCAAGTATTGACTTCAACAACACCTGGAATTCCAGATAATTGACGCTTAACAATCCAATCCTGAATAGTTCTAAGATCTTCTGCCGTATAATCGTCTTTAAATTCAGGTTCAACATCAAGGATATATTGGTAAATTTCGCCTAAACCAGTTGTAATTGGTCCCATTTCAGGAGCGCCAAAACCTTCAGGTATTTTTTCAGAAGCAGATTTAATTTTTTCAGCAATTAGTTGACGTGGTAAATAGGTGCCAATATCATCATCGAAGACAATAGTTACAACAGATAAACCAAATTTAGAAACAGATCGGATTTCCTGGACTCCTGGAAGATTTGCCATTTCCAATTCTACAGGATAGGTTATGAATTGCTCCATATCTTGAGTGGAAAGATTTCGAGATGTTGTAATGACTTGAACTTGATTGTTGGTCACATCTGGGACTGCTCCAATAGGAATTTTTGATAGCGAATACAATCCGAAACCAATAATAAAAAGGGTAAATAGCAGAATGATAAATTTATTCCGCAGACTAAATTTTATAATATAAGATAACATAATTCATATGATAAAGTGAGTGACAACTTATTTTGAAATAAGCTGACAGAAACTAAGATTAACTAAAATGAATTATGAGTTTCTTGGAGGTTGTAATAGTCCTTTTTTTTTTTTTTTAGATAAGGAAGATTGATAATGGAAACGGCTGTCTTTAAGCTCTGGTAATTCAACTGTTTCAAGTTCTAAAAAAACATCTTGCATTACAAAAGCTGTAATTGTAAGTGTCTGATCATGGCATTGAAAAGGCAACTGCTCGTGCTCTTTTTTTTCTTCTAGATGATTCTTACTGTGGTCCTCTTTTAGTTCGCCATAATGCTTTGAAAGAAAGACTAAAAAATTATCGCCATATTCAACTTTATGAAATTGAGCATGCTCAATTAGCTCATCAATTTGAATAATATCATCATAATCTATACGCAGACTTTGCATAAGAATTAAACTAGATAATAGTATGGCTAACAGTTTACTCATTATAACAAAGTTATGAAAAATTCTATAAAATAGTTTAAGACCAATTTTACTATTTTATTAGTAATTTCACGCTTTAATTTAAAATATCACTTAATGTATAGATTTTGTTCCTTTCTACTTTTTTTATTGATTTTTCAATTTGCTTCTGCTCAGACTGAAAAAGTACCATTTCAATCTTTGGATGTATTTGAATTAGAATGGGCTTCAGATCCTCAGATTTCTCCAGACGGTTCTCAAGTCATTTATATAAGAAATGGTTTTGACATTATGAATGATACATCTCAGGGCAATCTATGGATTGTAAATGCTGACGGTACTTCAAATCGAAAATTAACTTCTAGAGAAGTTAATGAATCTCAAGCAAGATGGTCGCCAAGTGGTGATCGTATCGCTTTTGTGAGCTCAACAAAATATGGTTCAGAAGTATATATGTACTGGGTTGCAAGCGGACAAATTGCAAAATTAACACACCTTGATAAGTCACCAGGTAATCTAACTTGGTCTCCTGATGGGAAGCATCTAGCATTTACGATGTTCATTTCAGAAAAACCTCCGGTTGTTGCTAAAATGCCTTCAAAACCTAAAGGTGCTAAATGGGCAAAACCAGCAAGAATTACTGATCGTTTAAAGCATGAACGAGATGGTGGAGGTTATATGCAACCTGGTTTTACTCATATTTTTGTAATGTCTTCTAATGGTGGTACAGCTCGTCAAATTACAACTGATAATTATAATCACGGAAGTAGGTTGTCATTTTCTCCTGATGGAAGTACCATTTATTTTGCTGCCAATAGAGTTGAAGATTGGGAATATAGATTTAGGAATAGTGAAATTTATAGTGTTGATATTCAGACTAAACATATTACAGTTTTGACATCTCAGGATGGTCCAGATTATGCTCCGACTGTTTCTCCAAACGGAAAAACAATTGCTTTTCTGGGATATCAAGATAAAATACAAACGTATCAGAACACGGTTTTGTATACAATGAATCTTGATGGAAGTAATCGTAAGATTCTGTCTTATGATTTAGATAGCAGCGTGTCAAGAGTCTCTTGGG
Organism: Psychroserpens sp.; assembly: GCF_045105015.1. GTDB lineage: Bacteria > Bacteroidota > Bacteroidia > Flavobacteriales > Flavobacteriaceae > Psychroserpens. The sequence goes on along the minus strand of NZ_JBGCCX010000162.1, from coordinate 7,938 downwards.
ACACTAACGGGAAAGGGTTATACTTTACTTATGATGATAAAGGAAATTCTAAAATAGCCTACATAACTATATCTGGAAAAATAACAAAGCTAGCAGATAACTTAGGTGGCACCACAATTGGTCGTCCTTATGGTGGAGGATCTTATTCAGTCTCTTCAAAAGGTGCTTTAGTTTATACTCAGACACGTCCCGAATATCCATCCGATTTAGCGATGCTGCAGCCTAAACAAAAAGAGCCAGAGCTAATAACAGATTTGAATTCTGATATTTTAGACTACAGAACTTTAGGGAAAGTAGAAGAGGTTTGGTACTCATCATCTTTTGATGGAAGACAAATTCAAGGTTGGATTGTAAAACCACCTTTTTACGATGCTTCTAAAACATATCCTTTATTGGTTGAAAATCATGGAGGACCAATTTCTAATTATGGTGATCGTTTTTCTCCTGAAATGCAATTATATGCTTCAGATGGTTATGTAGTGTTTTATCCAAATCCAAGAGGTAGTACAAGTTATGGTGAAGAATTTGCAAATTTATTATACAATAATTATCCTGGTGAAGACTACAACGATGTGATGGATGGTGTTGATTATCTAGTGAATAAAGGTATTGTGGATAATAGTAAGCTATACGTTACAGGAGGAAGTGCAGGTGGAATTATGACCGCTTGGATAATAGGGAAAAGTAATCGATTTAAAGCTGCTGTTGTACATAAGCCTGTTATTAATTGGATAAGTAAAACCTTAGTTGCAGACAATTATTATGGGTACGCAAATTCACGTTATCCAGGGCAACCATGGGAGAATTATGAAACTTATTGGAAATTTTCACCACTCTCCTTAGTAGGAAATGTTGAAACACCAACGATGGTTGTTGTTGGGATGAAAGATTTACGAACACCTCCAAGCGAAGCAAAGCAATTTTATCACGCCTTGAAACTTAGAAAAATAGAATCGGTTTTAGTTGAATTGCCAGATGCATCACATGGGATTTATAAAAAGCCAAGCAATTTAATTAGTAAGGTAGCGCATACCTTGGCTTGGCTGAGAAAGTATAATTAAGGTATTTAATGACAACCACAATTGTCATTACCACCACATGATTTGGTAGATGTCTTTTTTGGTTTCCAAATGAATTGTCTGACTAGAAAAAGTAAAGCTAGTCCAAGAGTTGTAAAAACAAGTATGTTTTGTATTATGGTATTCATTTTAATACTTGAAAAGCGATTAATGCAACAAGATAAGCGAAAACAGTCATTATTACTAATTGGTACATTGGCCATTTCCAACTATTTGTCTCACGTTTAACGATAGCTAACGTACTCATACATTGCATAGCAAAGGCATAAAACAATAGCAGTGAGATTCCACTAGCAAAGTTAAATAATGGTCCACCTAAAATTGGATTGACCTCTCCTGCCATTCTGTTTTTTATGGTTTCTTCTTCATCACTACCAACACTGTATATTGTTGCTAATGTTCCAACAAAAACCTCTCGTGCTGCAAACGAACTAACAATAGCTATCCCAATTTTCCAGTCATATCCCAAAGGTCTAATTACAGGCTCAATGGTATGTCCTGCAATTCCAATAAATGAATGTTCTAATTTATGAGACGCTATTTTTTGTTCTAACTCCTCTTGAGATAAACCTTGAGAAGCGTATTCTGTTGTAACTATTTCTTCTGCTTTATTGAAATTATCTCCTGGACCATAAGATGCCAGAAACCATAATACGATTGAGATCGCAAGAATAATCTTACCAGCTCCAAAGACAAAAGATTTTGTTTTTTCAATTACTGTAAGTGCTACATTTTTGAATAGTGGTAATTTGTAATTTGGCATCTCTACTACAAAAAATGTCTTACTCTTAATTTTGAGTATTTTATTGAGTAACCAAGCTGAAAATATAGCAGTACCAAACCCTATTAAATATAATAACATTAGGGTTAATGCTTGATAACTTAAACCAAAAAACCGACCTTCAGGAATGACGAGTGCAATAATTATAAGATATACTGGAAGTCTTGCGGAACATGTAGTAAAAGGCGTTACTAAAATAGTGATTAAACGTTCTTTCCAGCTTTCGATATTTCTTGTTGCCATAATTGCAGGAATTGCACAAGCGGTTCCTGAAATTAACGGCACAACACTTTTTCCGCTTAGTCCAAAACGTCTCATAATACGATCCATTAAAAATACGACTCGACTCATATAACCACTTTCCTCTAGAACAGCAATAAATAGAAATAAGAAAGCGATTTGAGGTATAAAAATGACGATGCCTCCAAGACCAGGAATAATACCCTCAGCAATTAAATTTGTAAATGCGCCTTCAGGCAAACTATTTTTTGTCCATTCACTGAGTGATGCAAAAACACTATCAATAAAATCCATGGGAACACTAGACCAATCATAAATGGCTTGAAAAATAGTGAGTAAAATGATAAAGAATATCAAATAACCCCAAACCTTATGGGTTAGAATTCTATCGAGTTGAATTCTTAAATCTTTAGCCGATTTAAGATCTATGGTTTGTCCTTTTTTTAAGGTATTATTTATGAATTGATAACGTTTAATTGTTTCCTTTTGCTGTAAACGTTTTAAATCTGTTTTGCTTTTAGTTTTAAAACTATGAATGGCTTCAATTTCTTTTCTATCCGTTTTTCCAAAGTTCACATCTTGAGTAATAACTAACCAAAGTTTATACAAGAGTTGATTAGGAAATGCTTTTCTAAGATTATTAAAATAGTTTTCGTCAATCTCAGAGGCATTTAAACAAGGTTCTACAGGAAGCTCTTTATAGTTGATAATGTGTTCTTTGAGCTCTTCGATACCTTTATTTTTTCTAGTACTAATAAGTGCAATTTTAGTCTGCAATTCTTTTTCTAAAACCGGAATATCTAATTGGATGCCTTTATTTGACATTCGGTCAGACATATTTATAGCCAAAACAGTAGGAATCTCTAAATCTTTAATTTGCGTGTAGAGCAACAGATTTCGTTTTAGATTCTCAACATCGCTGACTACAACCGCAACATCTGGAAAATCTTTATCATTCTTATTAAGCAACAATTCGATGACAACATTTTCGTCTAATGAAGATGCATTCAAACTGTACGTTCCAGGAAGATCAATTATATGTGCTTTTAAACCTCTTGGTAATTTGCAAATCCCTTCTTTCTTTTCTACTGTTATTCCAGGATAATTGCCAACTTTTTGATTTAATCCAGTAAGTGCGTTAAAAACCGAAGTTTTTCCCGTATTAGGATTTCCAATAAGTGCGACATTAATTTGTTTAGGCATTGGTAATGTCGATTAAGATGTGAATGGCAGTTTCTTTTCTAATTGCTAAATGTGTTCCATTAATGTTTAAATACATAGGGTCTGCAAATGGAGCCATTTGAACAAGCTCAACAACATTACCTGGTAAACATCCCATTTCTAGTAATTTAAGAGGAATATGTATTGAGGAAACATCAGTGATAATACCTTGTTGTCCTCGTTTTATATCTGCTAATGTTGTTTGCAAGCTTATTTAGATTGATTTTAAAGAAGCAAAAATAAGTCAAAATATCTATGTGAAGAAATACTTAACTTAAAACTATTGATATTCTTTTTTTAGGCGTTTTATATCTAGGAGTAATGAGTCTATTGATGTAGGACTTATACCATTATAAATACCTCTAATTTGTTTGTTTTTATCAATTAGAGCAAAGTTTTCGGTGTGTACCATACCATAATCTTCAGAATCATCATGTTTAACCACCAAATATGATTTTCTGGCCAAATCATAAATTTGTTTACGATCTCCAGTTACTAAATTCCATTTTGAGTCATTGACGCCTTTTTCAATTGCATAGTGTTTCAATTGTTCAACAGAATCAATTTCAGGAGTAACAGAATGTGATAAGAGCATTACGTCATCATCATTTAATATATCTTTTTGTATGCGATGCATTTGATCTGTCATTATCGGACAAATAGTTTGGCAAGTTGTAAAAAAGAAATCAGCCACATAAATTTTATCTTTATAGGTGTCTTGAGTAATGATTTTCCCGTTCTGATTTATAAGTTCAAAATCAGCAATTGTATGGTACTTTTTTTTATGCTGAATTGTGCTATCTACAAGCGTTGCATCGATACGGTTTGGTTGATAAATAGGTAGAGGTTTCTCACCATCTAATGCAGAATAAATAAAATAAATAATAATACTTGAGACTAAAGCTAAAGCTATAAAAAAGAACTTAAGCTGTTTGATATATCGCAACATAAACTGATTATTAAGGCTTTGTGAATCTAAAAGATTGATTTTAGAATGCAAAAATACGACAGATTTGTAACAAATTCAGTACTTTTAACATCCTATATTGCTAATAGAAAGAAAACTTTAACACTAATGAGATTACCAATACTTACGCTTTGTTGTCTGTTAACTTCTACATTATTTTCTCAAGATTTTAATGAAACTTTGGAAGAAGTTCGTTTTGCTGAAGCTAAATCAGCTTTAAACCAAATTATGCATCGTGCCAATTTAAATACTGGTAATTACGATTTAAAATATCATAGATTAGAATTAAATCTTGATCCATCGGTTGCTTTTCTAACAGGAAATGTTACCACCTATTTTGAAGCTAAAGACAACATGATTGAAATCACGTTTGACTTGTCTGATAATATGATTGTATCTCAAGTAGAGCAAAGAGGTTTTAATCTTCCATTTTTACAAAATGCTGATGATGAATTGGTGGTTACTTTACCAATGGTTCAAAACACAGGTGTTTTAGATTCTTTAACAATAAGTTACTCTGGAAACCCAATAAGTGCAGGTTTAGGTTCTTTTGTTCAAGAAGAGCATAATGGAGATCCAACTATTTGGACTTTATCTGAGCCTTATGGAGCAAAAGCTTGGTGGCCTTGCAAACAAGATTTAATTGACAAAATAGATTCTGTAGATGTGTACTTAACATCACCTCGTTTTAACCCAACAAATGAAGAATATATTGCTGTATCAAATGGTTTGGAGCAGAGTCAAATTGTAAATGGAACTGAGAAAACAACACATTTTAAACATCGTTATCCAATTCCTGCATATTTAATTGCTATTTCTGTGACTAATTATGAAGTGTATTCGCACCAAGTTTCTAATAATGGTAATCCGTTTGAGATTGTTAATTATGTGTACGAAGAAAGCTTAGCTAATGCGCAAGCAAGTACACCAGTTACAGTTGATATTATGGATTTATTTATCAATCTTTTTGAGGCATATCCTTATGAAGATGAAAAGTATGGACATGCTCAATTTGGTTTCGGAGGAGGTATGGAACATACAACAGTATCATTTATGGGAGGTTACAGTAGAAATTTAATTGCTCACGAATTAGCTCACCAATGGTTTGGAAACAAAATTACTTGCGGAAGCTGGAAAGATATATGGTTAAATGAAGGTTTTGCGACCTATTTATCAGGCCTAGTTTATGAAAATTTAGATGGAAACGCTACGTTTAGAAATTGGAAGCAGCAACGTATTAATTCTATCACATCACAACAAGGAGGTGCTGTTTATTTGAGTGATATAGACACAACGAGTATAAGTCGTATTTTCAGCTCAAGATTGAGTTACAATAAAGGTGCGATGGTTTTGCATATGCTTCGAAAACAACTAGGCGACACTAACTTTTTTCAATCCCTTCAGGATTACTTGAGTGCTCCAGAACATGCTTATGGTTATGCGAAAACTGAGGAGTTTATTACTATAGTTGAGACATCTTCTGGAGAAGATTTAACTGAATTTTTTAGTGATTGGCTTTACAATCAAGGCTATCCTAGTTATACCGTTAATTGGAGTCAAACATCCCCAACTGAATTAGATTTGGTGTTGACTCAAACACAAAGCCACCCTTCAGTGTCATTTTTTGAAGCGCCAGTTCCTATACGTTTAATAGGGACTCTGGGTGAAGAATTAAATCTTGTATTAGACCATACTTCAAATATGCAGCAGTTTAATGAAACTGTGAATTTTGAAATCCTAGATGTAATTTTCAACCCAGAATTTGATATCATTTCAAGAGATAATCAAGTGCTGAATGTTGATGATTTTCAAATAGAAAGTGAACTCAAAATATTTCCTAACCCTGTATCTTCAAGCATAAACATTCTAAAGCCTGATGCTTTGGATGTCAATTCTATAACTATTTATAATGCGCTGGGTCAGTTGTTATATCGTTCAGAATGGAAAGAAAAAATTGAAGTATCATCTTTTTCAGACGGGTTATTGTTTATTCAATTTCAAACGAATAAAGGTGTATTTAATAAAAGCCTGTTAAAAAATTAAGCTTAAGTCTAAATATTGTTTTCTAAATGGTGTCAAAACACTACTTTTGTGGCTTGTAAAATTTTGACTAGAGATACATGGAGTTTGTAATACGGATATCACAATTTTTATTAAGCCTTTCTCTTCTAATCGTACTTCACGAATTAGGACACTTTGTACCAGCTAAATTATTTAAAACTAGGGTAGAGAAGTTCTACTTGTTTTTTGATATCAAATTTTCTTTGTTTAAGAAGAAGATTGGAGATACGGTTTATGGTATTGGATGGTTGCCTTTAGGAGGTTATGTGAAAATTTCTGGAATGATTGATGAAAGTATGGATAAAGAGCAAATGGCTCAACCTGCACAACCATGGGAATTCCGTTCAAAACCAGCATGGCAACGTTTAATCATCATGCTTGGAGGTGTTACAGTTAATTTTATTTTAGCTTACATTATATATGTGTTTGTTGCTTTTATTTATGGTGATAAGACTACCAAAATTGAAAGTTTAAAAGATGGGTATTGGATTGAAAATGAGTTTCTTCAGAATTTAGGATTCAAAACAGGAGATAAAATTCTAGCAGTAAATGATATTAAAGTTATTAACGATTACGATGTTCGATCAAATATTATTGGTGCTGAAAGAATAACAATTAAAAGAAACGGTCAAGAACAAGTTATTGATTTGCCTGAAGACTTTTTAGGGCAGTTTACAAGTGCGAAAAGTAAAGAATTGTTTGAAAGAAGGATACCATTTATGATTGGTACAGTCAGAGATTCTTCTTTAAACAAATCATTTGACATTAAAGAAGGTGATATCATTACGACTATTGATGGCAAGCCCTTACGTTATTTCGATCAATTAGATTCGCTAATGGCTGATTATAAAAATCAAACCTTAGCTGTTGAGTTATTAAGAGATGAAGAAACAATAACTCGTCAATTAAAAGTTGATGATAAAGGAAAATTTGGGTTTCAGCCAGCTTATGATAATGATCGTTTTGCAGAATTAGGCTATTATGATATTGCTATACAGACTTATACTTTTGGTGAAAGTTTTGGAGCAGGAGCGACCGACTTTGTTGAGACGCTAAACAAATATGGCGCACAATTAAAAGCCATATTTAATCCGAGTACAGGTGCATATAAAGGTGTTGGAGGGTTCAAAGCCATTTATAGTATATTTCCTAGTGTATGGAGTTGGCAAGCATTTTGGGTGCTTACAGCATTTCTGTCGATCATGTTAGGCGTTTTAAATTTATTACCAATACCAGCATTAGACGGTGGACACGTGATGTTTTTATTATATGAAATGATTTCTGGTAGAGCACCAAGTGAAAAGTTTTTAGAGCGTGCTCAATTAGTAGGATTCATCATATTAATTACTTTAGTCTTGTTTGCTAATATCAATGATTGGATTTAGTAAAAAAAACGATTATTTTTTTTGAAAATCTTTTTTTAAACTTAAAAAATAACATATATTTGCCCTCGCAAAAGCGATAAACACTCCTCCTTAGCTCAGTTGGTTAGAGCATCTGACTGTTAATCAGAGGGTCCTTAGTTCGAGCCTAAGAGGAGGAGCAAGTTATAAACCACTTACAGAAATGTAGGTGGTTTTTTTGTGGAC
>NZ_JBGCCX010000161.1:0-4349 GCF_045105015.1 Psychroserpens sp. | reverse complement strand
AGGGTTTTAAAAGTCGAATTACAAAAGATAAATCTAAAGACTCTCTGTATTATTGGTATAAACCGAAGATTGAAACGGATTCTGCTGTTTTTGTAATTAGGAATAAAATCTTTGTAGATACTTTAAAGCATAAATTTAGAGATATTGATAAAGACTCATTGGTTGTTAGATCGATACAGTCGGGAACTTTGAATTTTATTGATGATTTTACTATTGAAGGCTCAGTACCTTTTGTGAAAATTGATGAAAGTCAAGTGACAATTTTAGACAAAGATTCTATTGATGTTCCTTTTACGACTAGTTTTGATAAACTGAGCAACAGATATCAATTTAAATTTGAAAAGAAAGAATCTGAGAAGTATAATATTCAAATGTTGCCAAATACATTTGAAGATTTTTTTGGTAATGTTAATGATACATTAAATTATGCGTTTAGAACAAAAACCTTGGGAGATTATACCAACATTCGTGTTCGATTAGAAAATGCAGTATATCCTGTAATTGTTCAATTAACAACTGAAAAGGGAGAGGTTAAATATGAACAATTTGCAACCGAAGAACAACTGTTTGATTTTAAAAACTTAGACCCTAATATGTATTACATTCGAGTTATCTATGACACCAATGGAAATCAAAAATGGGATTCAGGAAACTTTTTATTACAGCAACAACCAGAACGAATTAGTTATGCCAAAGGCCTTATAGATGGAAGAGCTGGTTGGGATTATCCCGAAGAAGTATTTACACTAGATTAAAATCATCTTTATCATTCAAAAATCCTAGTTTTGTTCGAAATGTATTGATGTGATCTTTATTTAGACTTATAATTTCTGTAGCTTCCTTACCCATTGGAATAGTGTCTAATCGACTCCCAAGAACATCATAAGCTGCTGAATGTCCAGAATACTCATGATTATTAGCATCAAGCCCAACACGATTAATTCCTATACAATAACTCATGTTTTCTATAGCTCGAGCTTGTAATAAAGCATCCCATGCACTAATTCTTACTTTTGGCCAGTTCGCTACATAAAATAAAAGATCATAATCTTCAATATTCCTAGCCCAAACCGGAAAGCGTAAATCATAACAAATTAGTGGTTTGATTTTCCAACCTTTAAAATCGATAATTATATTTTGTTGTCCAGCAGTGTACACTTTATGTTCTCCTGCTAAAGTAAACGTGTGCCGCTTATCATAAGTCTCAATGTGTCCATTAGGATGAACAAACACTAAACGATTAAAATAATTATTATGTTCTTTAATGATAAGACTTCCAGTAATAGCAACTTGTTTTTCTTTAGAAAGATTCACCATCCAAGAAATGGTTTTTCCAGTCATAGTTTCTGCAACTTCACTAGCATTCATTGTAAACCCAGTAGTAAACATTTCTGGCAGGATGATAAGATCGATTGGGCTTGTAATTGATGCTATTTTTGTGCTAAAATTTAGTCTATTTTGCTCTGGATTCTCCCAAACTAAATTTGATTGTATTAAAGCTACTTTTAAATTATTCTTCATGAACTAAAATTACAAATTTTAGACATAAAAAAATCTATTTCAGTTATCATCACAATAATCAAAATAGATTCTTTCTTTTAATAATGTAGAGCTATACTTTCTTTTTTGCTTTTTCTAAACTCTCTTTTAGTTTCTCTAATTTTTCTAGCCACTTGGTTTCGTCTTGAGGAGATAATTTACCTTTACGCTTTAGCTTTTCGTATTTCTTTTGAGAACTACTTAATTTTTTAGAAGCTTTATCTAGTTTGTCTTGAGCCTTTTTCTGCTTTTTTAGTTCTTTTTCAGCCTTTTTTTGTTTTTTTTCAGCCCTTTTTTGTGATTTTTCCGCTTTTTTCTTGTCTTTTTCTAGTTTATCAGCTTCCTTTTTTGCTTTAGATTCTTCTTTTAATGCTTTTTCTTTAAGTTTCATTTCTTTAGAAACAATAGTAGCTTGTTTTAGAATGGCAGCTTTGTCTTCGATTTTTAGTGTATCAGTGACGTCTTTTCCATCAAAAAAGATACGTTCATTTTTTACTTGATACAGTTTTCCATCTTTTTCAATGTCTTGCGCATTAAGTGAGATACTAAATATGAAGATGACGAAGAGTAATATATATTTCATTGTATTTAAATTTGTTGTTCAATAGTTTAGAAACAAAAATAGACTAAAAGTCACTTTTAAATCTGTTAAATCTTATTAAGTATTTCTGCAGCTTGTCTTAAAGTGTCATCAGTTTTTGCAAAACAAAAACGCAACTCTTTATGATCTAATTTTGGATCATAAAACACAGATAATGGAATAGAAGCAATACCATTTTCAATCGTTAATTGTTTTGCGAATTCTACATCATTCATAGTCGTAATATCAGAATAATCTAACACTTGAAAATAGGTTCCTTTTGAAGGGGTGAATTTAAACCTTGAATCTTTAATGAGATTAAGAAATAGATCTCGCTTTTCCTGATAGAAATTTGATAATCCTAAATAATGATTTGAATCTTGCAGATAATCTGCTAAAGCCTTTTGAGTTGGGTGATGAACAGAAAAGACATTAAACTGATGTACATTTCTAAAGGCTTCCATCAATGTTTTGGGAGCGCAACAATATCCGATTTTCCAGCCTGTATTATGAAAAGTCTTTCCGAAGGAAGCTGTGATGAAACTTCGTTTTTTCAGATTTGAAAACATACATACACTTTGATGCTGTTCACCATCAAAAATAATATGTTCGTAAACTTCATCGCTCAAAACAATAATATTCGTGCCTTGTGTTAACTCTTGAAGTTTTAGCAAATCATTTTTTGTTAATACAGTTCCACTGGGATTGTGAGGCGTATTAATCAAAATCATTTTTGTTCTAGAACTGATTGCATTTTCAACCAAGTTCCAATCAATAGTATATGTTTTTGCTTTTAAAGCGATGGCAATTGTTTTTCCACCATTAGCTTCAATGGAAGGTTGATAGCTATCATAAGCTGGTTTAAAAATAATGACTTGATCATCAGGTTTTATAAACGTAGAAATGATGGTATAAATCGCTTGAGTTGCACCAGCCGTTACAGTGATTTCTGAGTCTGGATGATAACTTGAATTATAAAGCATTTCAAATTTTTTGGAAATTGCTTGTCTAAGTTCAAGGCTACCAGCCATAGGAGCGTACTGATTATAACCAGAATTCATGGCTTTTGTCACACCATCAATTAACAATTGATCACTTTTGAAATTTGGAAACCCTTGGGATAAATTAATGGCATTGTGCTCATTTGCTAAAGCACTCATGACTGAAAAAATTGAGGTTTCTACATTGGTGAGTTTTGGTGTGAATTGCATAAAGTAAATATACAGAATATGATACTTATAAGAAACAAAAAACCCTCACATTACTGTAAGGGTTTCTAAATTAATTATTGAGATTCTTCGCTTACGCTCTGAATGACAATTAATATCTGTAGTGCTCAGGTTTATAAGGCCCTTCTGTTTTCACACCAATGTATGAGGCTTGATCTTCACGTAATTCAGTAAGCTCAACACCAATTTTTTCTAAATGTAATTTTGCTACTTTTTCATCTAAGTGTTTAGGTAACATATACACATCGTTTTTGTAGGCATCAGCATTTTTCCATAACTCAATTTGAGCCAACGTTTGGTTGGTGAATGAATTACTCATTACAAAACTAGGATGACCAGTAGCACAACCTAAATTTACTAAACGACCTTCAGCCAAGATAATAATGTCTTTACCATTAATGGTGTACTTATCTACTTGTGGTTTGATAGTGTTTTTGGTTTGACCATGATTGTCATTTAACCAAGCCATATCAATTTCATTATCAAAGTGACCAATATTACATACAATTGCTTTGTCTTTTAAAGCTTCAAAATGATGTGATTGCACGATGTCTTTATTTCCAGTAGTTGTAATAACAATATCAGTATTGCCAATTACAGATTCTAATTTTTTAACTTCAAATCCGTCCATTGCAGCTTGTAATGCACAAATTGGATCAATTTCTGTAACCGTTACGATACTTCCAGCACCTTTAAAAGAGGCAGCTGTTCCTTTTCCAACATCACCATAACCACAAACAGTAACACGTTTTCCTGCTAGCATGATATCTGTTGCACGACGAATCGCATCAACAGCAGATTCTTTACAACCGTATTTGTTATCAAATTTAGATTTAGTAACCGAATCGTTTACGTTAATTGCAGGCATTGGTAATGTTCCGTTTTTTACACGCTCGTACAAACGGTGAACACCTGTCGTTGTTTCTTCAGATAACCCATTAATTCCGTCTGCTAATTCAGGATATTGGTCTAAAACCATATTAGTTAAATCACCACCATCA
>NZ_JBGCCX010000160.1:0-21855 GCF_045105015.1 Psychroserpens sp. | reverse complement strand
TTATGGATATAAAATCATAAAAAACAATGACGAAATATGTGTTTTAGGAAAAGTCTCAAACAATGGAGAAGCTATGTCTACTTCAGAATTTACAAGTAGTGATAATATAAATTATAATTTAACCATATCAGCAGACGATTATTTCATTTCGATATATGATGAAGATGGTGTTTTATTGCGTCTTTTCAGTAACGGAAGTAATAACGGAAATACATTGCGACACTCTGGAGAAATTGACTTTTTTAAAGGCGAAGGTGATTTTTACTTCTCAAGTATGAATATCTGGTTTTTTAATGGAGCAGATGATTTTGATACTTTTGGAATGACTATTCCCCAAGTTGAAGGTGAAACAGAGGGATTAATTACTCGTTTTACTGAAGATGATGGTATCGTTCACTATAGAAATAGTCTTTCTGTTGCTGACTATGAAACTTCTAAATTTAAGGTATATCCAAATCCGGCACAAACGGAAGTGTTTATAAAAACCGATGTGCCAATTAACAAAGTTTCAGTGTATAGTATTCAAGGACAAAAAGTATTCGAAAGTAGTCGCTCTAATATAAATGTAGAACACTTGTCTAGTGGGTTGTACTTTATAAAAATTGAAGGTGCTAACAATACTGCAGAGGTCAAGCAATTTATTAAAGAATAAAGTTTGACGTCTATAAAATGAACTTTTAAATAAAAGATCATTAAAAATTCTGATAGTAAAGTGTGTGCTTAAACCTAAAGCGTCATCATCCAAGTGCGTTGTAAACGCTTGAATTTTTTTAATTCACTTTGAAGTATTGGTAGATAATCTTTACCGTTGCTGTCACAATGTTGTAATCTATTACAATTTAAATGTAAGCGGTGTACTAATCTCTCTAAAGAAGCAAAGTGCTTATGTTTTTTTTCTGAAAAGCGTTCGGCTTGTGCTTTTTCAATTTCAGGAGCTAAAGATTCAGATTGTTGAACAATATCACCAGAAAAATAAATGTCAATATCTTCAGTGCCATCAGATCTTAAATACGATAAATCTTGACCTATGTATGTAGAAATGCTTCTTGAGAGGACAAGAATATCCATAGCCTTTTGATATATAGGCAGTTCAGATAAATGAGATGGGATGTGATAATTCATTTTTAATAGCAATTGTAACAAAATTAGTGACAACTATTTAAAATATACTTTAGATATTAAAGTAAAAATGTATATTTGATTTAATTATTAATGTATATTCTAATAATACTTTAAATGAATATTGATAATCTGAATTGGAAGATTTTAAAATGTCTGCAAACTAATGCACGACAATCTAATGCTGAAATTGGACGGCAAGTTGGTATTAGTTCACCTGCTGTTTCAGAGCGTATCAAAAAGATGGAAGATGCTGGGATTATTCAGAGTTACAATACTTTAGTAAGTCCGTTTGAGGTTGGTTATCAACTTAAGGCATTAATAACACTTCGCGCTTTTATGGGAATGCTGAAACCTTTTTTGGAAAAAGTTAAAACTTATAACGAAGTGATTAATTGTTACAGAATTACTGGAAATGAAAATATTGTTATGGAAGTTGTTCTAAAAAATCAGCAGCATTTAGAATCTTTTATTGATCAACTCATTGTCTATGGTGAAACTAAAACACAAATTGTTTTATCTCATGTTATTAAACATAGTGAGGTAAAGCCTTTAAGGTAATTACTCAATGATAAGGTGAGGCACTTCTTGTAGTTGCCAATCAATCACCAAACCACTTGCTAAACTTTCAGCAATTTCTTTTCCGTAAAGATACTCACATAAGTACAGCGCAGCTTCAAATGATTTTGCGCCTCCTGCTGAGGTAATGTATTTCCCGTCGTGAACAAACAACACATCTTTTCTAATGTCTAGTTTTGGAAAGCGTTTTCTCATGATGTCAATATCGCTAGGAAAGGTTGTAGAAACTGCATTATCAAGCAATCCTGATTTGGCTAATACAAATGCACCATCACAATGCGATGTAACAAATTGGGCGTTTTTATCGACTTGTTTTACAAAGTTAAGCATCGCTTCATCATTTAAGTCTGTATCTAAATGATGTTCTGCGCTAGGAACAACAAGAATATCAATCTTAGGTAAGTCATCTGTTAAGTAATTAAAGTCTGGAATAATTCGCATGCCTTCAAAGGACAAAATCGGATTATCAGTATTGGCAACAGTAAAGACATTCATAGCTTTAATACTATCTCTAAATATAGTATGCTGAAAAATATCAAACGGAGCAGTTAGTTCTGTATTATAAACCCCATCCATAATAAGAAAACCAACATTATATCTATTGGGTTTTAATTTTGGGAATTCTTTTTCCTCAAACGCAACATCCTCATTTAAAGTCTCTTTTTTTTCTTCGGAAGAATTACAACTCACGAAAAAAAGGAAAGCAAAAATTATTAGTATTTGTTTCATATTAATTAATTCGCCAAGGCGGATTTTTTCTGTTTTTACCAGCTTTATATAAGATGATATGATTTCCATCTAAATCATTCAGATGTGCTTCGCGCCATAACCAATCTTTATCTTCAAGTTCTGAAGTAAATATAATTCCTTTTTGTTGAAGTTGACACACTAAGTCGTCAAGATTGTCATTCTCAAAATAGATAGAAATGCCACTGCCTTTTGGTAGCTCATCTACCTTATGAATAGAGAAGGTTGCGTCTCCATCAGGACATTCAAATCGCACATATCTTGGTAAAGCATTTACTATCAATTTTAAGCCTAAAGTTTTATAAAACCCAACAGCCTTTTTGACATCTAGTGATGGTATGGTAATTTGATTTAAGTTCATTATAAATTATTTTTAATTCGTTTGTGTAACCAGATGGATAATAAAACAGCAACTGTTCCGTAAGCTCCTGTAACTAACCAATTAATTTGATAACCAAAATTTTCTACAATACTTAGTCCAATTTTGGGGCTAAACGTATGCGCTAACGAAAAGGCAATAGCAAACAAAGCCATATAGCTTCCTTCTAAACCTTCTTTAGCTCTATTAAGCGCAAATTTATTAGTGTATGGGAAACCTAGCATTTCTCCAATGGTCATCATAACCATATGAATAATAAGAATACCTATCCAAAAATTCTCGAAAATCACAAAGAAACTCAAAGCCATAAATAGTGAAGCGACTAGGATATGCTTAGTCATTGGAATAAATTGTTTTTCTAAGTAATTAATCAGAGGCATTTCAAACACGACAATTATTCCAATATTTATGACCCAAAATAAACCAATTTGAAATTCATTTAAATTGAAAACCTCGTTATAATATACAGGTATTGTAACAACAAGTTGAAAAAATGCCATTCCTATAAAAAAACAGATACCAACAAATATCCAATAGGTAAAGTCTTTGTAAACAATATTCTTATCCTTTTTCTCAATGACTTCTTCAGTTGGTTCTATATGGTCTCTTTTAGGAGCTTTAACTAAATAATAAAACAACGATACGGCAATAATACAGGTAATTCCATCAATCCAAAATAATATATTATAACCTTGAGTTACAATAATTAAACCGGCTACTGTTGGTCCGATTCCCATTCCAGCATTAATTGCCAAACGAATTAAGGCAAGAGAGCGTGTTTGATTTTCTGGTTTGCTATATACTTTGAGCGATACATAAATAGCAGGACGAAATGCGTCTGCGATGGTCATAAGAATTAATATACCAAAGCACAATCCCCAAAATGATGTGATAAATTGTAAGCCAATAAAACAAAGCCCTGTTGAAAAAAGACTTAGTATCATTACTCTATAAAATCCAATTTTATCGGTTAGTTTTCCACCAAGCCAACCACCAATAACAGAGCCAATACCAAAGCATACAAAAATCCATCCAGCATCATCTTTACTAAAATTAAGAGCATTGATAAAGTACAGTGATAAAAACGGAATCACCATAGTTCCTGTTCTATTAATAAGTGTAATTAATGCGAGGTACCAGACCTCTTTTGATAAGCCTTGAAAGGATTCTATATAGTTTTTAAAAAGCGATTTCATTTTGGTTGTTGTATAAAAGTAAAAAGTCCGACGATACCGTCGGACTTTTTATGATTGATTAGTAATATATTTATATTATCATAGCATATGGTAAGTCCGACTCTTGACACAAGAGGTCTGTCTTTTGGTATATGTTACGACGCAATTTTGCATGGTTTATTTTTTATTTACAGCCAAATCTATGAAAAAAAGCTTTAAGTTGTATTTTTGAAACAGAAATCTATACTTATGAAATCCTTTTTAGCAGTACTCATTTTGATAAGCACATTAAGTTGTGCACAAGAAAAAAAGCCAATTTCTGGAGACACTGAATTTCAGCGAGAGCTAAATGCAGAGTATAAAGATGCCACAAGTTCCCCATTAAAAGATAAAGATCGTAAGCATTTTGAAGGCTTAGACTTTTTTAAATTTGATTCTTCTTTCGTGGTTAAAGCTCAGTTAAAGAGAACTCCAGGTACTGAATGGTTCGATATGAAAACAACAACGAGCCGTGTGTCTCCTGAGCGTATATATGGAATCTTGTCTTTTAAAATTAAAGGTGAGACCTTTTCTTTAAATGTTTACCAAGGTAAGGATCTTATAAAGCGTGAAGGCTTAGAAGATTACTTATTTCTTCCCTTTTTAGATGATACGAATGGCGAAGAGAGTTATGGTGGTGGCCGTTATATTGATTTAAGAATTCCTGAGGGTGATACAATTGAAATAGATTTTAACAAAGCATATAATCCTTATTGCGCTTATAATGATAAATATTCTTGTCCGATTGTTCCTAGAGAAAACTATATTGCTTTAAATGTTAGAGCAGGAGTAAAGGCTTTTGATAAACATTAGATGTTTATTTTACGAGATACATTCCGAAGAACACAGCCAAGAAACCTATAATAAAACTTGCTATAGTATAAATAGCAAATGAGGTGAAATCTCCTGTTTTTAAAAACACATGGTTCTCGTAAGCAAAAGTTGAAAATGTAGTAAAGCCACCGCAAAATCCTGTAGCAAGTAATAAAGTTTGATTAGATGTCAATGTATCATTTTTGGCAGCCATTCCGAGAATGATTCCTATTAGCAGACTGCCAATAATATTTGCTGCAAAGGTTCCATAAGGAATACCATTTTCTGTATTATTTAATAATTTACCAATAAGATAGCGAAGTACACTTCCGAATCCACCTCCAACAAAAACAAGTAATAGCTGTTTGATCATTATTTGATGGCGATATAGATTTCAGTTATCCAATCTGCAGGATTTGGAGTATCCATAGGATCTGTGAGGTAAGACTCAATCATTGGTCCGCTGTCAATCATTTCTAAATTATTAGTTTGTATGTAAGACATGGTTTTGTCCCAGGCTTCTTTCAGGTTTTCATAATCTCCATTAAGAATCGTTTTTACTGCTTTAAAAGACTCTAATTGTCCGGTAAGCACTTCAGGTTCAGTAGTTTCAAATCTCGATGATGTAGGAACTGCACAAGAAAACATTACTGTATTATTTGCTTCATCCCATTTATGATAAATTACGAAAGGACTTCCAGCCATTTTAATATTATTTGCTATTGCATAACCTCCGATTTTAGGAAACATCTCTTGCATTTTAACTTTAAAATTGTCCATTTTGCAAGAAGTTGTATTGTAAAGGTAAAATCCGCCGCTATGTTGTGTTTCACCTTCAACAGATACAGAATAACGTTTCATATCAGCAACTAAAACACTATCTAACATCTCAAGACCACGTTCATAATGTGGACCTATGAGTTTTTCCATGCCACCCATAACTGTGGTGTAAGCTTTAAATCCAAACGGCAAATCTTTACCATCAATAGTCCAAGTTACATCAGTCGTCCCATTTTCATTAGGTTTGAAATGCCAATTAACAGTGTTTATGGGGAAGTCAGCAAATTGCATTTCTTGCTTAATGGATGCATTTAGTTTTGTGTCTACAGTTTTCATTGTACCAATACCATCTTCATCTTCCCAAGTATAAGAGCCTCCTATACCTTTAGTTTTATCTGATAGTGTAATTACAGTTTCAGGTTTTTCTTCAATCCAAGACGACCATGCTTCCCAGTTTTTAAAATCAATAACATTATTATAAACTACTGGAGTTGGGGCTTTTAAGGTTTTAGTGCGCTCTACATGAAAAGAATTTGGTTGAACAGCAATGTATATTGCCAACCCTATAATAAGGATTAAGATTAAAAATAAAATGTATTTAAACGCTTTCATCTTCAGAGTATTTGGATTGTATAATCAAATATACTCAATTTAAGTAAAGCCATTACGAAATGATTATTTGGATTGAGAAGTCTTAGGTTTTATGTTTATGCAGTTCACAAAGCAATAAGTTATAGGTGTTACTTTCGGTATATTGGAACTTTTAGTCCTACAAATACATCTGTTGATTTTGAACTATCTGAAATAAGATTGCTAAAAACAGAACCAGATCCTACACTCAATGGACCTATTCTAAAGCCGCCTCCAAAAGCAAAATCTCCATATTGTCTGAAGCTAAAAGGTGTATAGAAACTAAACCATTTAGTTTCTAATCGAGGCGCAATAGTAACTGTGTTTACAATGGAACTTGCAAGCTCATTATCTTTTTTCACCATAGAAAGATTAGCTTGAGCACTAATCAGCCATTTGTTTGCAATTCTATAATCTACTAAAACATGTAATGCTGTAGGTAATTGTATTTTTGTGTCTTCTATAGTTTCTGTTCCATTATAATTGTTTTCAAGAAACTCTTCTAAGTCTTCAAAACTTGAAGCATCTACAACACTATTCATATTATAAGATGTGCGTTCGGCATCTTTGTAGTTAATAGATCCAATGTCTGAAACAGAGACACCAACTTTTAGCTTGTATTGATCTCTATATATAGGAATACTATCATTTGCTCTATTTGGATGCCACTGATATGTAAAACCTAAATCCATTCCGAAGCCAGAAGTTAAATCCTCAGTATCTAAATCATCTGAATCAAAGCCTACAGTGGTGCCATAGTTAAGTTCACCTTGAGTTACTAATGTCTGGTTTGATTGAGTATATTGACCAACTAAGCCAGGACTATTAGCAAATAAAGCACCACCACCTTGAAGGTACTTAAGTGTAACACCTCCTTTTAAAATATGATGCTGTTTATCCATTAAAATTCTTCCATATGCTACCCCAATTTCACCCCAGACATGAATAGTTCCATTTAAATTTTGAGAATCAAAAATTATATCACTATCAGTTTCAAATTCTTCTTCAATAGCTTCAAATAACTCACCGTTAATATCATTTAAATTGAAAAACGAACGTCCTCTTGTGATAATTCCTATACTACTTTTTTTGTTGATGTTAAACATAAATGAAGGACCTAAAACATCTGCATTAAGAAAAAAGTTATTACTATCGCTTAGAAATCGTTCAGAATCGTCATCATCATCAAAACTATCACTTATGATATTACCAATATTAACTCCAAAATAATCACTTCCTCCAAATGCACTTATTGAAAGAAGATTGACATCAGTTTTAAAATTCGAACCAACAATATTTGAAGGATTATAAGAAACACTATGAATTCCTGAGTAGTTGTCTACATTGTAGCCAATATAGCTTTGAGAATAGCTATTATTAAAAAATAACATTGTAAATGTGAAAAAAAATAGTTTAGGTAGTTTCATTATAAAAGGTTGTAGTTAGTATAAATTCTAATAGCAAACGAGAAGGAAACTCTATTTGCTATTTTCAACCTAAATTAAGAAAAAAAATAATACTGTTGTAAAAAGATAGGTTTAATAGAGTTAAGACTCTATACAAATATGAACTTTATAGTTGCGATGAAAGCAATAAAAGAAACAAAAGCAATTAAAATCCACAAGCTACCTCTGTAATATTTTTGGTGGAGTTTAAAATCTTTTCTGTATGCAAAAAAGATTACAGCTATAAATACTATCGCAAATAAAATTCCGAAAATCAATTGACCGTTACTAAACATATAGCTATTTTTATGCAAAAATAAATAATACAATTACAAAATTCTTATAAAACTAGGTTAATGTTTATGAATTTTTAATAAGTAACAGTAACACAATAATATACTAAAAATGAAAAATAAAATTGAAGCTGTAAAAGCATTTCATACAGCGTTTAAAATTGGTCATAGAGAAACACCTAAAGCAGATTTAGGTATTGATAAAAATATGTTGCGTTATAAACTAATGAGAGAAGAGAATGAAGAATACCTTGAGGCTGCAAATGACAATGATTTGGTTGAAGTAGCTGATGCTTTGGGAGATATGCTTTATATTCTATGTGGTACTATTATAGAACACGGATTGCAGTATAAAATTGAAGAAGTTTTTGATGAAATTCAACGTAGTAACATGAGTAAATTAGGTGAAAATGGTGAGCCTATTTATAGGGAAGACGGTAAAGTACTAAAAGGACCAAATTATTTTAAACCTAAGATAAAAGAAATATTAGAATCATAAAAAAAAAGAAGCCTGATGGCTTCTTTTTTTTATTTTATTTCGTATCTCCAATTATGCTTGTCTTCTGCTAAGTTATGCTGAATGTTTAACATGTTTTGTTTTAGAATACTTGAATATGAATGTTCATTGATTTCTGGAAGATTATATTCTGTGCCAGCATATTCAAATGCTGAAATCGGACTAATTACTGCAGCTGTTCCAGCTCCAAAAATTTCTTTTAAAGTTCCACTCTTTGAAGCTTCAATGATTTCATTGACTTTAATAGGTCTAACTTCACAATTAATGTGGTTGTCACTAGCTAACTGGATCAGACTTTTTCGTGTCACACCATCTAAAATACGATCACTAGTTGGAGCTGTAATTAGTGTGTCTCCAATTCTGAAGAATACGTTCATAGTTCCAGCCTCTTCAAGAAAAGTATGTGTATCAGCATCTGTCCAAATCACTTGCTGGTATCCTTTTTCTTGAGCAAGATTTGTTGGGTAAAATTGAGCAGCATAATTCCCTGCTGCTTTTGCAAACCCAACACCACCATTTGCAGAACGACTAAATTCTTCCGCAATTAAAACTTTTACTGTGCCTTTATAGTATGCTTTTGCTGGAGAGCATATAATCATAAACCTGTAATTTTGTGAAGGAGCAGCAGCTATAGCAGAGTCTGTTGCAATTACAAATGGTCTTATATACAATGAATTTCCTTTTCCTGATTGAATCCAATCTTTATCTAAATTTAATAAGGTTGTTAAACCTTCAAAGAAGTATGATTCTGGGAATTCTGGAATAGCTAATCGTTTTGCCGATTTATTTATTCGAGCAAAATTTTCTTGTGGTCTAAATAAAAACACACCTCCATCATCATCTTTATAAGCTTTCATACCTTCAAAGACAGCTTGTCCGTAATGAAATACTCGAGCTGATGGGTCAATGGTCATAGGACCATAAGGTTCTATTTTGGGTTGTTGCCATTCACCATCTATAAAATCGCAGTAAAACATATGATCTGTAAATGTGCGACCAAATGAAAGATTATCAAAATCCACATCATGAATTTTAGAAGTTTCCCTTTTTACTATATCGATTTCGTAAGTTGAGATTTTTGTCATTTTTATTTGAAAATTTGATTATGCAAAATTAGGCATTTCAGCTTTAAAAACGTACAAAAATCAGCTAAAAAATACGTACCTTTGTAACTCAATCTATTTATCTAAAAATCAAACAAATTATGAAACGCATTTTTTTACTTTTAATAATGATAACCATTGCTTTTTCATGTAAAAACGAAAACACGCAAGCTGAAGAAAACAAGGATATTGCAGAGGTGCAAGAAATCTCATACAGTTCTTTCGGAAATAAAATTGACGATACTGAAGCTATTTCTGCTAAAAAAATGGCAACTCGTTTTGAAAGCATGAGTATTGGTGATTCTATAAATACCAAAATGGTTGCTAAAGTTGATGAAGTATGTCAAGCTAAAGGATGTTGGATGAAAGTCAATCTTGAAAATGGCGAGCAGGTAATGGTGAAATTTAAAGATTACGGTTTTTTTATGCCTAAAGACATTGCAGGAAAAGAGGTGGTTCTTAATGGTAAAGCTTTTGTTAATGAGGTACCAGTTGATGAACAACGTCACTATGCTGAGGATGCAGGAAAATCTGCTGAAGAAATTGCTAAAATAACAGAGCCTAAAAAGACTTTTTCATTTGTGGCTGATGGTGTATTGTTAAAAGAAGAGTAATGCTGAAACATTTTGGGTATTTCATATTAATTATATCACTTTTTAACTGTAATTCTGCAGAAAAGGAAGAGAAAGCTGTTACAATTGTAGATGGTACAGAACGTTATGATGTGTATCAAGGTTCAGAAATGGCTAATTTGATGAAAGGCATGTATGCTTATAATATGCAACTCAAGCAGGAAGTTATTGATGGTAAAATAGTGTCTGAATTCCCAGAGGAGTTTTTAAAGATTCATACTGCTAAATTTTCTGAGTCTAAATCAAGAAATCAAACCTTCGATCATTATTCAGGAAAGTTTATTGAGGCTCAAAAATTAGTGTTTTCTGAGGACTCAAATACACCGCTCAAAGAACGATTCAATAATGGAATTAACTTATGCATTACATGTCATCAAACTGAATGTACTGGTCCAATTCCTAAGATTAAAAAATTACTTATTAAGTAGCCTTGCAACGTAAAATAATCACCACAGCAGATGGTTCTAAAACCATTCAAATTGAAGACTGGAACGAACAATACCATTCTGTTCATGGTGCTGTACAGGAAGCAAATCATGTTTATATCAAACATGGCTTGCTTTTTTTTATAGAAGAATATGCTTCAAAATATAATTCAATTGCCATTCTTGAAATTGGTTTTGGAACAGGTTTAAACGCGATTCTTACCTTATTGAGTTCTGAAAAGCTCAACTTAAATATCAATTATTTTGGTGTTGAAGCTTATCCTGTATCTTCTGATGAATTACAACATTTAAATTATTCTGAAATTTTAGATATTACAGATAATTCATTTCAAAGTATTCATAATTGTGATTGGGAATCAACACATCATATATCAAAACACTTTAGCTTAACAAAACTGAAAAAACTATTTAATGATATTAATGATGTTAATTGTTATGATATCATTTATTTTGATGCTTTTGGTGCTAGAGTTCAACCAGAATTATGGACTGAAGCTCTTTTTAAAAAAATGTATGCTGCCTTAAAGCAAAATGGAGTCTTGGTTACCTATTCTTCAAAGGGAACCGTTAAACGTGCTCTTAAAGCTGTAGGTTTCACAATTGAACGTTTAGATGGTCCTCCAGGAAAACGCCATATGCTCAGAGCAATTAAACGTTAAACCATTCATAAATATTAGTTGTAGGATTAGAGTTTCACTAACTTTGTATTGCAATGAAAACAGTCTTAATAACAGGAGCTACGGGATTAATCGGACAAGAAATTGTTAAGGTTTGTCATGACAATAAATGGGTAGTTCACTACTTAACAACTTCTAAACAAAAACTGTCTAAAGAAGATAATTATAAAGGCTTTTATTGGAATCCTAAAACCAAACAGATTGATACAACTTGTTTTGAAGGTGTGGATGCCATAATAAACTTAGTTGGTGCCACTATTTCAAAGCGATGGACTTCAGATTATAAGAAAGAAATTATAGCAAGTAGAACTGATACTGCCTCCTTATTATTTGATACTATAAAAACTAATCATATTGTTATAAAACAATTTGTTTCAGCAAGTGCTATCGGGATCTATCCTAGTTCTCAGACTAATTACTACGAAGAAGATTTTCAAAATAAATCCGATTCTTTTTTAGGACAAGTGGTTGATAAGTGGGAAGACGCTATAGATCATTTCTCAACTTTGGGAATTACAGTCTCGAAAATTAGAATTGGTTTGGTGCTTTCAGAAAAAGGCGGAGCTTTACCAGAGATCACGAAGCCAATACGATTTGGAGCAGGTGCTGCATTTGGTGATGGACAACAATGGCAATCATGGATTCATATTGAAGATTTAGCACAACTTTTTGTTTATGCAATTAACAATAATTTAGATGGTATTTATAATGGTGTTGCACCAAACCCAGTAAGTAATTTGGAATTAACAAAAACTGCAGCTAGAGTTTTGAATAAGCCACTTATACTACCAAACATTCCAAAATTCGCAATGAAACTTATACTTGGTGAAATGCATATTCTATTATTTGAAAGTCAACGTGTAAGTTCTCAAAAAATAGAAAATGCAGGTTTTAATTTTAAACATCATCATTTAGAACCTGCGCTACAAACTTTATTGTATTAAAAAAGCCACTCAGTACAGAATGGCTTTAGTAATTTTCATAAACGCTAAAATCTAAGATTTCTTCGCTTTGATGTTAATTTGTAGCTGTATATCATCATTTATAAAACGATCACCTAAGTTGTCAAAAATTGATTTAGAACCATAATTTACATTCCATTTAGTTCTATCAATTGTAAATGGCTCACTTTTTATCGTCATTTGATCATTTTCGTTTGTTATAGTAATTGGAAAAGAAATATTGTGTTTTTGTTCTTTAATTGTCAAATTGCCTGATAACTTAGTATAACCATCATCTGAGGGATCAGTACTTGTGATTTCAAAAGCAGCCGTTGGGAATTTACTAACATCAAAAAAGTGGTCTTCTTTTCCTTCAACAGTACCTTTCAAATGGGCTTCAAGATCTTCTTTACCATCTCCACTTTCTAAATCAGTTACTGTGATACTTTTCATATCAATTAAAAAAGTACCACTTTGTAATTTACCATCTTCTGTTTTAAGAACACCACTCTCAAGACTGATAGTCCCATTATGACTCCCAGTTGGTTTGAAACCTTTCCATTCTATAGAAGATTCAGAAGTGCTTACAGTGAATTTGTCAGAAGTATTTTTGCTAACAGCTGCAGCTTCAGCGTCTCCTGTATTTGCTTCTTCAGCTTTGTCTTTGCATCCAACAATTGAAAATGTAAATAGTAGCGATAATACAATTGGTAATATGTTTTTCATCTTTTAATAAAGTTTTAGTGTTAATTGTTCAAAAATAATCATTTATGAAGAGACCTCAAACTGAATATTTTTTTGATGACATTTTGACATTTTAACAATAATGGCAGTACTTTTGCCAATCTTGAATCGAAGATTTACTAAAAATGACCAAATAATGGGTAAAAAAGATAAAAAAGAAGCTGTAAAAGATGCAGAATTGAATGACTCAACTGCTAACGAAACTCAAGTAGAAGAGGTATCTGTTGAAGAACAACTAAAAGAAGAATTAAGTAAAGAAAAAGACAAGTTCTTACGTTTGTTTGCTGAATTTGAAAATTATAAAAGAAGAACTTCTAAAGAACGTGTTGATTTGTTCAAAACCGCAAGCGAAGATGTCATGTTGGCAATGCTTCCAGTATTAGATGACTTTGAACGTGCATTAACTCACATTGAAGATGATAAAGAGGCGGAAGAATTGAGAAAGGGTGTGCTACTTATCTATAATAAATTACTAAACACGCTCAACCAAAAAGGATTGCAGAAGATGGAAGTTAATGCAGGAGACGTTTTTGATGCAGATTTACACGAAGCCATTACACAAATACCAGCGCCAACAGACGATTTAAAAGGTAAAATTGTTGATGTTGTTGAAAAAGGGTATAAGCTTGGAGAAAAAGTTATACGTTTCCCAAAAGTGGTGATTGGACAATAAAAATTAATTTAAAAAATCTGTTTTTTTAAAGACAGCTAGATTGACATGGCAAAAAGAGATTATTACGAGATATTAGGTATTGACAAAAATGCGTCTGCTTCAGAGATAAAAAAGGCATATCGTAAGATGGCAATTAAGTTTCATCCAGATAAGAATCCTGACGATAAAGATGCTGAAGCAAAGTTTAAAGAAGCTGCTGAAGCATACGAAATATTGAGTAATGCTGACAAAAAAGCTAGATACGACCAGTTTGGTCATCAAGCATTCGATGGTGCTGGTGGCTTTGGTGGAGGCGGAATGAATATGGATGATATATTCAGTCAGTTTGGAGATATTTTCGGAGGTGCATTCGGAGGCGGAGGAGGTTTCTCCGGTTTTGGAGGTGGTTTTGGTGGCGGACAAAGACGTGTTAAAGGAAGTAATCTTCGTATTCGTGTGTCATTGTCCTTAGATGAAATTGCAAATGGTGTTGAAAAGAAAATTAAAGTAAAACGTAAAGTTCAAGCTCCAGGTACTACTTATAAAACTTGTAGTACATGTAATGGAGCTGGTCAAGTGACAAGAGTAACCAATACAATATTAGGTAGAATGCAAACAGCATCTGCTTGTCCTACTTGTGGAGGAGCTGGACAAAGTATTGATAAAAAACCTAGTGATGCTGATGCTCAAGGATTAAAAGTTCAAGAGGAAACGGTCTCAGTAAAAATACCTGCTGGAGTTGTTGATGGTATGCAATTAAAAGTGACAGGAAAAGGTAATGATGCGCCTGGAAATGGCGTCTCTGGAGATTTATTGGTTGTTGTCGAAGAAAAAGAGCATGACACACTTCAGCGTGAAGGTGATAATTTGCATTATGATTTGTATATAAGTTTGCCTGATGCTGTTTTAGGAACATCTAAAGAAATAGATACTGTTACAGGTAAAGTGAGAATAAAGGTAGAAGCAGGTGTTCAATCTGGTAAAATTTTACGTTTGCGAGGCAAAGGTATTCCAAGTATAAACGGTTATGGCACAGGTGATTTGCTGGTTCATGTTAATGTTTGGACACCCAAAACATTAAGTAAACAACAAAAGGAATTTTTTGAAAGTATGAAAAATGACGAACATTTCAATCCGAAGCCAGAAAGTAGCGATAAATCATTTTTTGAAAAAGTTAAAGATATGTTTTCATAAAGAAACATATTTTAATAAAAAACACTATATTTGAATATCACTAATTCATATTAGTGGTAATTTTTCTTTTTCATAGCAATTTTTTCCCATCCTTAATTTATTAAGGGTGGGTTTTGTTTTTTAAAGCATACTTAACATGTGTGTTAAGAATTCTGCGAATTCTAACTGTTATCACTTTGAGTAAAAAAGTTAAAAAATAGTTTACATAAGCACTTAAATCATTGTTAACTTTTTATCTTTACACGTTTCGAAATTTAACCTTTCAATTTTTATTTATGAATAACCTATTAGTTGCTGATACAGTGTCTAAAAGCTTTGGAGATTTTAAAGCTCTTAATGCAGTATCTGTTTCAGTTCCGAAAGGAAGTATTTTTGGATTATTAGGTCCTAATGGAGCTGGTAAAACAACACTAATTCGTATTATCAACCAAATTACAATGCCAGATACTGGTCGTGTTCTTTTAGATGGTGAACCTTTAAAGTCTGAACACATTCAAAATATTGGCTATCTGCCTGAAGAACGAGGATTGTATAAGTCAATGAAAGTTGGTGAACAGGCTTTGTATCTAGCTCAACTTAAGGGATTGACTAAACATGAGGCTAAAAAGCGCTTAAAGTATTGGTTCGATAAATTAGAAATTGGCGATTGGTGGAACAAAAAAATTCAAGAACTTAGTAAAGGTCAAGCTCAGAAAATTCAATTTATAGTAACTGTCCTTCATCAACCTAAATTATTAATTTTTGATGAACCGTTTTCAGGTTTTGATCCAATTAATGCTAATTTAATAAAAGATGAAATTCTTCAGCTAAGAGATGAAGGTGCAACGGTTATTTTTTCAACGCATCGTATGGAATCTGTTGAAGAACTTTGCGATCATATAGCTTTAATTCACAAATCGAATAAGGTGTTGGATGGTAAATTAACTGATATAAAGCGTGAGTTTAAAACGAATACTTTTGAAGTTGGTTTACAAACTAATAACATTGAAAGTGTTTCAAATGCAATAAAAGAGAAATTCGAAATATTTCCAGCGACTTTCAGGAATTTAAATGACGATTTGAAGTTGAACATAAAATTAAATGCGAATGATTCGTCTAACGATTTGTTATCTTTTTTAACGTCTAAAGCTGAAGTCCATCATTTTGTTGAGGTGATACCTAGCGCAAACGATATTTTTATTCAAACTGTAAAAAATAATTAAGATGAATCATTTGCCACTCATTATAAAAAGAGAATACCTAACCAAGGTTAAGAACAAATCGTTTATCATTATGACGTTTGTAAGTCCTTTAATTATGGTTGCTTTAATTGCGGTTGTTGCGTATTTATCACAACTTAATAATGATAAAGATCGTAGTATTTCAGTCTTAGACGAAACAGGTGTTTTAAGTGAAATATTTGTCGATACTGAGCATACAAAGTATACGATTTTAACCAATGAAAGTTTAGAGTCTGCTAAGGCTATTGTTAAAACAAATGAGGACTTTGGTCTAC
The DNA here is from genome assembly GCF_045105015.1 of Psychroserpens sp. Lineage (GTDB taxonomy): Bacteria > Bacteroidota > Bacteroidia > Flavobacteriales > Flavobacteriaceae > Psychroserpens. Next base: position 5,455 of record NZ_JBGCCX010000160.1, on the reverse strand, counting down.
TTTATATCGAAAAAAGCGCAGATATTGTAAATGTGTTACCAGCAGTTAAGTTTTATTCTGACGAATCACCTTCATTGTCTATAATATCTAGTTTAGAACGAAAAATTGAAAAACAATTATCTGATACTAAGTTAGAAAGTGATGGTGTTGATATAGAAAAAATACAAGCTGCCAAAACCAATATCAATATTACACAAGAAACTTTTTCAGGTGAGAAAACATCTAAAATTGACAGCTATTTTAAATTAGCATTTGGTGGCGCAGCTGGTTACATGTTGTTTATGTTTATTATCATTTATGGTAATATGATTATGCGAAGTGTTATTGAAGAAAAAACAAGTAGAATTATTGAAGTTATTATTTCTTCAGTTAAACCTATTCAGCTTATGATGGGAAAAATAATTGGGACATCTTTGGCTGGAATCACTCAATTTGCAATTTGGGTAATTCTAGGGAGTGTTTTGATGTTAGTGTTGTCTACTATTTTTGGAATAAGCATGACTGAAATGCAAACCCCTCAGCAAGAAATGATGAATCAAGCTATGCAAAATCCTGAAGTCGCAAACGAAATGGAATTAGCGATTCAGTCATTTTATAATTTACCCATTGGAAATCTAATCATAGCCTTTATGTTCTTTTTTATTGGAGGTTACTTGCTCTATAGTTCTTTGTATGCAGCAGTTGGTGCTGCTGTAGATAATGAAACAGATACCCAACAATTTATGATGCCAATTTTGATGCCGCTAATACTAGCAGTATATGTTGGGATTTTTACAGTTATCGAAGATCCTCATGGAACAGTGTCAACGGTGTTTTCATTTATACCATTTACATCACCTGTAGTAATGTTAATGCGAATTCCTTTTGGAGTTCCAATTTGGCAGCAAGTATTGTCCTTTTTAATTTTAGTTTGCACATTTGTTTTTACAGTATGGTTTGCAGCTAAAATTTATCGTGTTGGTATTTTGATGTACGGAAAGAAACCAAGCTATAAAGAACTATTTAAATGGATTAAATATTAATTGTGATTCAAGAGTTATCTAACATAGAAGATAAGATTACAGAAAGTGGAGCTTGGGAGAAAACTAAAGAATTTCTCAATATGCATCTCGATATTTCTGAAAAGATCAGTATTTCTATTTTAGATGTATTAGTTGTAATCACTGTAATTTTTATTACGTCTATTGTTTTAAAATTAGTGCTTAGAGCGTTTACTAGAAACCTGCCTCGAGAAGATAAAGGTAAGTTTAATGTTGCTTATAGTTACTTCCGTTGGCTTATTTATCTTGTTATTTTATTGATAACATTACACTCAGTTGGTGTGGATGTTACTGCTGTTTTTGCTGCTTCTGCGGCTTTATTGATTGGAATAGGTTTAGCGTTGCAAACGTTGTTTCAAGATATAATTTCTGGAGTTTTTATACTTATAGATCAATCTGTTCATGTTGGTGATATTATAGAACTTGATGGTAAGGTTGGTCGAGTTGAAGAGATTAAATTGCGAACAACCAGAGCAGTTACAATTGATAATAAAGTATTGGTTATACCTAATCACCTGTATTTGGAAAATAGCTTGTACAATTGGACACAAAATGGAACAATTACTAGAGAGAGTATTTCTGTTGGCGTTGCTTATGGTAGTGATGTTCAGTTGGTTAAAAAATTATTATTACAAGCAGCAAGTACACATCCAGATGTAATTAGCACTCCCGAACCTATTGTATTGTTTACTAATTTTGGAGAAAGCTCTCTTGATTTTAAGCTTGTATTTACTATAAATGATAGTTTTAAAGCAGTGTTTCCTAAAAGTGATATTCGATTTGAAATCGATAAATTATTCAGAGAGCATAACGTTTCTATACCATTCCCTCAAAGAGACATTCATATCAAACAACAACCACAATAATTAAAAAACAGAATTCTAATTTGTTCATGCCTATTAAGTCTCGTGATATTTTTTTATTAATAATAATTTGTTCATTTGCAAACGTGATGTTAGCTCAACTCACAGACTTGGCAAGATTAGAATATTCTTTTATACCCAAAAGTAAATCAGAAGATCAATACACGAGACTGAGAGCTGCTTTTAATTACCCAATTAAAACAAAAGAAGATTGCTATTTTGTTGTAGGTGTAGAGTATAATAACATCATCCTTAATTTAAATGATGATTATCCTTTTGATAATTCTCTTTTAGAAGCGTTGAATATTATTGATTTGAATCTAGGTTATACATTCAAAACAAGTGAGGACTGGCGAATTGGTCTAAACCTTAATCCTAGAATTGCATCTACTTTAGTATCAGCAATAACATCTGAAGATATTTTTTTAAATGGAGGTGTGTTTGTAATTAATGATAAAACTAAAGACAAGGAGTTAAAGCGACCATATCGTTTAGTTTTAGGTTTAACTTACAACGCAACAACTGGAATCCCTTTCCCTCTTCCTTTTGTAAGTTATTACAGAAGAGTAAATGAAGACTGGTCTTTCTCTGTTGGTGTGCCAAAATCAAATGTTAAATATTTTTTTAATAAAAAGCATATGATACAAACTTTTGTTACTCTTGACGGATATTATGCTAACTTACAAGAGGAATTAATAATAAATGGCAAGCAAGTTGATAATATATCATTGTCTGTAATGGTTGGAGGAGTTGGATATGAGTATTTACTTACCAAGCATTTAGTAGCATTTGCGTATACAGGATATACATTCCGATTAAACAATGTTTTAAGAGATGAAAATAGAGATGAAGTTTTTAGATTAGATGATTTAAATTCATTTTATTTAAGAACAGGAATTAAATTTAAAATATAAATATGTCAAAGATTTTAGTTATTGAAGATGAAGCAGCAATCAGAAGAGTATTAGTTAAAATTCTTTCTGAAGAAAGCGACAATTATAAAGTAGAAGAGGCTGAAGATGGTCTTGCCGGAATTGAAAAAATTAAAAAGGAAGATTTCGATTTAGTTCTCTGCGATATAAAAATGCCTAAAATGGATGGTGTTGAAGTTTTAGAAGCTGCTAAAAAAATCAAACCAGAAATTCCTATGGTTATGATATCTGGTCACGGAGATTTAGATACAGCAGTAAATACAATGCGTTTAGGTGCTTTTGATTATATTTCAAAACCACCAGATTTAAATAGATTATTAAACACTGTTCGTATTGCGCTAGACACCAAAACCCTTGTTGTAGAGAATAAAATGCTTAAAAAGAAAGTAAGCAAAAAGTATGAAATGATTGGTGATAGCGATGCAATTTCTCATATTAAAGATATGATAGAAAAAGTGTCAGCCACAGATGCTAGAGTTTTAATTACAGGTCCGAACGGAACAGGTAAAGAGCTTGTTGCACATTGGTTACATCAAAAAAGTGCACGTTCAAAAGGACCATTAATTGAAGTTAATTGTGCTGCAATTCCTGCAGAATTAATTGAAAGTGAACTGTTTGGTCATGTTAAAGGTGCTTTTACGAGCGCTGTAAAAGATAGAGCTGGCAAATTTGAAGCTGCTAATAGCGGAACCATTTTTTTAGATGAAATTGGAGATATGAGTCTTTCTGCACAAGCTAGAGTATTGAGAGCTTTACAGGAAAATAAAATTCAGCGAGTAGGTAACGATAAGGATATTAAAGTTGATGTTCGTGTCGTCGCAGCAACAAATAAAGACCTTAAAAAGGAGATTGCTGAAGGTCGTTTTAGGGAAGATTTATACCACAGATTAGCGGTAATTTTAATTAAAGTTCCTGCATTAAACGATAGACGCGAGGATATTCCATTATTAATTAACCACTTTACATCCAAAATTGCTGAAGAACAAGGAACTGTTAAAAAAGAGTTTTCAGATAAAGCCATTAAATTGCTACAAGACTATGACTGGACAGGTAATATTCGTGAATTACGTAATGTTGTTGAACGTCTGATTATTCTAGGAGATGAAGAAGTAAGTGAAAAAGACGTTAAATTATTCGCGTCAAAATAAACACAATAGCAGATGAAAGATATTAAAATTGAAGATTTCAAAGTAATTGAAAATATTCAGTTGCAAAACATTCCTACAACTTTTGATTTAGGTGCTGATAAAAAAACCATTGAAAATGAATTAGAAGATGTTCGAGAAAAACTTGGTGATTTTCAAAACACCATTTATGCACATGGTAAATATGCAATCTTAATTTGTATTCAAGGTATGGATACTGCTGGTAAAGATAGCATGATAAGAGAAGTGTTTAAAGATTTCAATACCAGAGGAATAGTTGTTCATAGTTTTAAAGTACCTACAGAATTAGAACGAAATCATGATTACCTATGGAGGCATTATATTGCGTTGCCAGCTCGTGGGAAATTTAGTGTGTTTAATAGAACACATTATGAAAATGTACTAGTAACTAGAGTGCATCCTGGATATATTTTAGGTGAAAACTTACCAGATGTAAAATCTATTGACGATGTTAATGATGCGTTTTGGGATAAGCGTTTTAAACAGATTAATGACTTTGAAAATCACATTGCTCAAAACGGAACTGTTATTTTTAAATTTTTCCTTCATTTGTCTAAAGAAGAACAGAAGCATCGCTTATTACGTCGTTTAGAAAAACCAAGTAAAAACTGGAAGTTTTCTCCAGGCGATTTAAAAGAGCGTAAACTTTGGGATAAATATCAAGAATGTTATGAAGATGCTATAAATAGAACTTCTAATTCTCATGCGCCGTGGTTTACTATTCCAGCAGATGACAAGCCTACAGCGCGATATATCGTGGCTAAAATTTTATACGATACACTTATTCAATATAAAGATATTGTAGAGCCAGAGCTTGATGCTGATATTAAAGGTAATTTAGATATGTATATCAAAGCACTAGAAAACGAGTAGTTTTTTATGATTTAATTGTAAATCTTCATTGTTTAAAATAGTATATTTAGCTTCGATAATTAAAATCTCCTTATGAAGCGAATAGTTCTATTACTATCTATTGTAATCACATTTCAAATTTCAGCACAAACTGATGCTGAAAACCTCAAAAAAATTTATGATAACACCCTAACAAATGGTATGGCTTACCAATGGTTAGATCACTTGTCTAATCAAATTGGTGGTCGTCTTTCAGGTTCTTTAAATGCCGAAAAAGCGGTTCAATATACCAAAGAAGAGTTTGAGAAATTAGGCTTAGATAAAGTATGGCTACAACCTGTAATGGTGCCACGTTGGATAAGAGGAGCACCTGAGTTTGCATACATAGAGACCTCACCAGGAAAAACAACAAGCGTTAATATTTGTGCTCTTGGAGGTTCGGTGGCGACTCCAGCTGGAGGTATAAAAGCTAATATTATTGAAGTTGGCACGTATAAAGATTTAGAAACCCTTGGTGAAGCAAAAATTAAAGGTAAAATAGTCTTTATAAACAGACCAATGCAAGCTAATTTAATTAATACATTTGAGGCTTATGGTGGTTG
>NZ_JBGCCX010000159.1:0-20301 GCF_045105015.1 Psychroserpens sp. | reverse complement strand
TTCCGTTAAACCTGGTACCTATAAGGCGATTTTACATTTTGGAGATGTAACTTCACAAGAAATGGTTACTGTTAAATCTGATCCTAGACTAAATGTTTCAATGGCAAATATCAACGAAGTTTATAATGCTTCAAAAACTATTGAAAAAATGCAGTCCACAGTTGCTGCTGCTGTTAAACAACTTGTCGAAAGCAAACAAATTGCAACGAAATTCAAAGGTGATTTAAGTAAACTAGATAAAGAAAAATACAAAGATGACATTAAAGCGTCTAAAGATTTAATTAAAGAAATAAATGAATTAATCAATGTTTACCTAGGAACACCAGACAAACGTCAAGGTATTACAAATTCTTCAGTAGTAACAGTTAATGATAGAATTGGTACTGCAAATTGGTATGTTAGTTCAAGACAAAACGGAATTACAGAAACTGAGAATATATTACTAAAGCAAGCTGAAGACGCCGTAAATGATGCGCTTGAAAAAACTAATACTTTCTTTGGTGACAAGTGGTCAGCTTATCAAGCAAAAATGGAAGCAATTAAAACAAATCCTTTTAAAGAGATCAATACTTTTAAATTAGATTAACTATTATTATATTCTTTAAATAAAAAAAGCTCTAAATATTTAGAGCTTTTTTTATTCTATACGTTTTAAACCTTCGTTATGTTCTAACTTTATTTTTTTTCCTTTTGTAGAAATCAGACCTTCTTTTTTAAATTGTGAAAGAATTCGAATTGCAGATTCTGTAGCTGTTCCAACAATATTAGCATAATCTTCTCTAGATAAAGCTATCGTTAAATACCCTTCATCATCAACACCAAAATGTTCATCTAAATAAAGCAATACATCTGCTAATCTATTTTTAACAGATTTTTGAGCCATATCAACAATAACATTTTCAGAACCTTTTAAATCATGGGCCATCTGCTGCAACATATCTAATGTAAACTTTGGATTGTTTTGCAGATCATTCATAATTTCACTTTTCGGAATGAAACATACTTCCATATCATTAAGTGCAACTGCACTCAAATTTGCAGACTCATCTCCGACCAAAGAACGCTGTCCTAATAAATCACCCTTCACGACCAACTTAACTATTTGATCTTTACCATTCGCACTAAGTTTTGATAGCTTACAAACACCATCTTTAATGCAAAAAACACCATTAACTGAGTCACCTTCTTCAAAAATAGTTTCACCTTTTTTAATGATTTTAGATGTTTTACAACCAGAAATACGAACCAACTCCTCTTTTGTCAGGGCTTTAAGTGAATTAAATTGTCGGATAATGCATTGATCGCACTTACTCATTCTTAGTGTTTTTAATCGTTTAACAAAACTAATCAAAACATGACAAAAATCATAGTTTAAAGACGTCTCTTTAATAACCTTTGCATCAGGTATAAATGAGCAAATATTATGGAGCAAACAACTTGTTTCCACTGTGGCGACAATTGTGACACAACAACAATCGCTTTTGATGATAAAAATTTCTGCTGTAATGGTTGTAAAACTGTCTATGAAATTTTTTCAGAAAACGATTTAACATGTTACTACGATTTACAAGCTTCACCTGGAACAATCCCAGAGGAGATTGAAGGAAAATATGATTTTCTTTCTCAAGAAAATATTATTGAAAAACTAACGGAGTTTGATGACGGAAACACCCAAATCGCAACATTATTTATTCCTCATATCCATTGTAGTTCATGCATTTGGATTTTAGAAAACCTCAACAAATTAAATCCAAACATCACTTCTTCACAAGTAAATTTTGGTAAAAAAACAGTGAGGATAACTTACAAAACCAAAAACTACTCTTTAAAAGAAACTGTTTTACTTTTAAGTTCCATAGGCTATGAACCTTATATTTCGCTAGACGACTTTAAAACTGGTCAACAAAATGTTAACCGAACCCTTATTTACAAATTAGGAATTGCTGGTTTTGCTTTTGGAAATGTAATGTTCTTGTCTTTTCCTGAGTATTTTGAAGTTGGAGAGTTTTGGTTAGAACAATACAAACATTTGTTTCGATGGTTGATGTTTGCATTTTCTATTCCTGTAGTATTTTATGCTGGTCGTGATTATTTTGTTTCAGCATTCAAGGGGTTACGATCTAAATTATTAAATATAGACGTTCCAATTGCATTAGGAATTGCTGTTTTGTTTATTAGAAGCACTGTAGAAATTGCTTTTGATTTAGGTTCAGGCTTTTTTGACAGCCTCACTGGCTTAATATTCTTTTTATTGCTTGGAAAATTTTTCCAACAAAAAACGTATACGTTTTTATCTTTTGAACGCGATTACAAATCTTACTTTCCGATTGCTGTAACAAAAATTAATTCTGAAGGCAATGAAACTCCAATTCAAGTGTATGATATTGAGCAAGGAGATCGTTTACTCATAAGAAACGAAGAACTTATTCCTGTTGATGGTATTCTCATTAATGGAAAAGCTCGTATCGATTATAGTTTTGTTACAGGAGAATCTGAAACTGTAAGTAAGATCTCTGGAGACAAACTATTTGCTGGAGGCAAACAGACCTCAGGGGTTATTGAAATGGAAGCAATCAAATCGGTTGAACAAAGTTATCTAACACAACTTTGGAGTAACGATGTGTTTAGTAAGAATAAAGAAGATGGCTTTACAACCTTAACTAATACAATAAGTAAACGCTTTACAATTATTGTGTTGAGCATTGCTGTTATAGCAACTATATTTTGGTTATTTGTAAATCCTTCAAAAGCAATGAATGTATTTACTGCTGTACTTATTATTGCTTGTCCGTGCGCTATAGCTTTATCAGCTCCTTTTACATTTGGAAATTTGCTTCGTATCTTCGGAAAGTTAAAATTCTATGTTAAAAATGCTTCGGTAATTGAGCAACTAGCTTCAATCAATACAATTATTTTTGATAAAACTGGAACAATTACTTCCAATAAAAATAGTACTGCTAATTATGACGGTATTGCGTTATCGACTTCCGAAGAATTATTACTAAAGAATACGCTTCGTGGATCAAACCATCCATTGAGTAGAACTCTATATGATATTTTAGATGAACACAACATTATTCCTTTACATCATTTTGAAGAACACTTAGGACAAGGTATTGAAGCTTCACATGACGATACTCACATTAAAATAGGCTCTGCAAGTTTTGTGGGCACAGAAGCTTCTTCTGTATTAAATACCACAGTTCATATAAGTACAAATAATCAATACAAAGGAAAGTTCACATTTTATAATAGCTACAGAAAAGGGCTATCAAAATTATTCAACAATCTTAAAAAACAATTTGATTTAGTCATTCTATCTGGAGATAATGAAGGGGAATTAGACAATCTAAAAAAATTACTACCATCAAAAACAAAACTAATTTTTAATCAAAAACCAGATGATAAACTAGAATACATCAAGTATCATCAAACTGAAGGCGCAAAAGTACTTATGGTTGGTGATGGACTCAACGATGCTGGTGCTTTAGCTCAAAGTAATGTTGGTATCGCCATTTCAGAAAATGTTAATGTATTCTCTCCTGCTTGTGATGCCATTTTAGATGCCACAAAGTTTAATCAATTATATCATTTTATAAAAGCTTCAAAACAAGCGATTACGATCATAAAATGGAGTTTTGTCTTATCATTTATATATAATATTATCGGACTCTACTTTGCTGTTACTGGACAATTAGCTCCTGTAGTTGCTGCTATTTTAATGCCACTAAGTTCTATCAGTATCGTGATATTTACAACAATTGTCACAAATATTATTGGCCGAAAATTATCAAAATCATGAACACAACTTTAATTCAAAAATATAATATTCCTGGCCCAAGATATACGAGTTATCCAACCGTTCCTTTTTGGGATGAATCAAAATTCACTAAGAAGAAATGGCTTGACACTTTCAAAACTTCTTTTGAAGAAAGTAATCATGCACAAGGTATTAGTCTCTACATTCATCTTCCTTTTTGTGAAAGTTTATGCACATTTTGTGCATGTCATAAGCATATTACAAAGCGTCATTCGATGGAAGACAATTACATCGACACGGTTTTAAAAGAATGGAAATTATATATCGATTTAATGTCTTCAAAACCCTTGATAAAAGAAATTCATTTAGGAGGAGGCACACCAACATTTTTTTCAAGTGAAAATTTAAGCAAGCTGATTAAAGGCATTTTAGAGCCTTCAGAATTGCATGCTGAATATGAATTCAGTTTTGAAGGTCACCCAAATAACACCACTAAAGAGCAACTCCAAACTTTATATAATTTAGGTTTTACAAGAGTTAGCTTTGGTATTCAAGATTATGACGAAACAGTTCAAAAAGCCATTCATCGCATTCAATCTTTCGAACAAGTTGAAAAAGTCACCAAATGGTCAAGGGATATTGGGTATACATCTGTTAGTCATGATTTAATTTTCGGGCTACCATTTCAGAATATTGATACTATGACAGACAGCATTAACAAAACAAAGTTGTTGCGCCCTGATCGTATTTCATTTTATAGTTATGCACACGTGCCTTGGGTTAAAGGTGTTGGGCAACGCGGTTTTGATGAAACTAATTTACCTAAAGGAGATGAAAAACGAATGCTTTATGAAACTGGCAAACAACTTTTAACCGATTTAGGTTATCAAGAGATAGGAATGGATCATTTTGCACTTAAAACTGACAATCTTTACAAAGCCACTTTAGATAAAACCTTACATCGAAATTTTATGGGCTATACAACAAACTCAACACAACTAATGATTGGTTTAGGAATGTCTGCTATAAGTGATAGCTGGTATGGATTTGCACAGAATGTAAAAACTGTTAAAGAATACGAAACCATAGTTGCTTCGGGTGAAATACCTGTTTTTAGAGGACATATTTTAACAACGGAAGACTTAATAATTAGACAACATATTTTAAATATAATGTGTCATTTAGAAACATCTTGGGCAAACAATGACTTAAAGTTCTCAAAAATAAATGATGTCCTTAAATCCTTAAAGGAAGCTCAAAACGACGGTTTAATTATTGTTGACAAAACCACTTTAAAAGTTCCTGAAAAAGCGAAGCCATTCATTAGAAATATATGCATGGGATTTGACTTAAGGCTTCATGAAAGCAGACCAGAAACTCAGGTGTTTTCAATGACAATTTAATTTTTTTTTTAAACATGATAAAAATCATATTCTATAGCTTAAAATGAGAGTATTTTTGAACCATAACTTCTAATAGGTATGAGTGTTATATATATTTTATTGAGTATCAGCATTATCGTTGCTATTGTTTTTTTTATTGCTTTTATAGCTGCAGTAAAAAGTGGACAGTATGATGATAGCTACACACCTTCTGTTAGAATGCTTTTTGAAGATGAACTCGTTAAAGAGCAACAAAAACAACCATCTATTAAACAAACAAAAGACTAATTAATTATTATGGAAGTCCAACAGTTTCATTACGACAACAAAATCGTCAAAAATTTCCTTTACGCAACAATGCTTTGGGGAGTTGTAGGAATGTTAGTAGGTTTACTACTAGCATTTATGTTTTTATTTCCAAATTTAACCGATGGTATATCTTGGTTAAGTTTTGGTCGTCTCCGACCTTTACATACCAATGCGGTTATTTTTGCCTTTGTAGGAAATGCTATTTTTGCTGGTGTCTACTACTCTTCTCAACGTTTACTCAAAGCTAGAATGTTTAACGACATGTTGAGTAAAATCAATTTTTGGGGTTGGCAATTAATTATTGTTGGCGCTGCCATTACACTACCATTGGGTTATACAACCTCTAAAGAATATGCCGAATTAGAATGGCCTTTTGATATTGCTATTGCTGTAATTTGGGTCGTATTTGGTTGGAATTTAATTGGTACCATACTTAAACGTAGACAACGTCACCTATATGTAGCTATTTGGTTTTATTTAGCAACATTTGTAACCGTTGCTGTACTTCATATTTTTAATAGTTTAGAACTACCTGTGAGCGGACTTAAAAGTTATTCTGTATATGCTGGTGTTCAAGATGCCTTAGTTCAATGGTGGTATGGACACAATGCCGTTGCATTTTTCTTAACAACACCATTTTTAGGATTAATGTACTATTTTGTTCCAAAAGCAGCTAATAGACCTGTCTACTCTTATCGTTTATCTATTGTACACTTTTGGTCATTAATATTCATATACATTTGGGCTGGACCTCACCATTTATTATACACTGCTTTACCAGAGTGGGCTCAAAATTTAGGTGTTGCATTTTCAGTTATGTTATTGATGCCTTCTTGGGGAGGAATGATTAACGGTTTACTAACACTTCGTGGTGCTTGGGATAAAGTACGAACTGATCCAGTTCTGAAATTCATGGTAGTTGCAATTACTGGATATGGCATGGCGACTTTTGAAGGTCCTATGTTATCCCTTAAAAATGTAAATGCTATTGCGCACTTTACAGATTGGATTATTGCACACGTGCATGTAGGAGCCTTAGCTTGGAATGGTTTCCTTGCCTTCGGTATGATTTATTATTTAATACCGCGTTTAGTAAAAACAAAACTATATTCTACTGGATTAGCTAACCTTCATTTTTGGATAGGAACTTTAGGAATAATAATGTATGCCCTACCAATGTATGTTGCTGGTTTTACACAAGCAAGTATGTGGAAGCAATTCAACCCAGATGGAACTTTAGTTTACGGTAACTTTTTAGAAACAGTTTCTGAAATTATTCCTATGTATTGGATGCGTGCAATTGGTGGTACATTATTTATTACTGGAATGCTCATCATGGTTTACAACGTTATTGTAACTATATCTAGAGGGTCTGCTGTTACTGATGAATTAGCTGAAGCTCCAGCATTGCAAAATGTATCTAAAAAGCGTGTTTCTGGAGAAGGATGGCATACTTGGTTAGAACGTAAGCCTATTAAATTAACCATATATGCTACTGTTGCAATTTTAATTGGTGGTATTGTTCAGATAGTACCAACCATTATGGTTAAATCAAATATTCCAACTATAAGTAGTGTAAAACCTTATTCTCCTTTAGAATTAGAAGGTAGAGACCTCTACATACGAGAAGGTTGTGTAAGCTGTCACTCTCAAATGATAAGACCATTCAGAAGTGAAGTTGAACGTTATGGTGAATATTCAAAAGCAGGTGAATTTGTTTACGATCATCCATTCCTTTGGGGAAGTAAACGTACAGGGCCAGATTTACATCGTGTTGGTGGAAAATATTCAGATAATTGGCACCTCAACCACATGTATGACCCACAAAGCACCTCATCTGGTTCTATCATGCCAGCATACCAATGGTTAGTAAGAAATGAACTTGATAAATCTCAAACTGAAGCTAAAATGAAAGCTATGGTAACATTAGGTGTTCCATATAGCGATGAAGAGATTGCAAACGCACAACAATCTATGTTAGAACAAGGCACTCAAATTGAAGAGAACTTGCACTCAGATCCAGATTTTGCAGAAACGTATCAAGCAGATAAACAAGCTGGTGGACAAGATTTCGTAGAAATGCGTAATCGTGAAATTGTTGCCATTATTGCATACTTACAACGATTAGGAACAGATATTAAAGTAAAAGACGCAGAAGTAACATCAAATCAAAACTAAATTATCATGCTAAAATTTGTAAAAAATCATATGGAAAGTATCACAGGTATAGAAATATATCCTATGATTTCCCTAGTCATATTTTTCAGTTTTTTCGTCATCCTTTTCTGGTGGGTAATTACTGCAAAAAAAGAATATATCAATAAGGTGAGTAGCCTTCCTTTAGACAACCAAAACACTACAGAATTATGAGAAATTTAATTCCATCTTGGATAAGAGTACCTGTTGTATTCTTTATTATTGCAGGTATCGTAGAATACACTATTGATTCTGGTGAGAAACCAGCATTTATGGAACAACCAATGGTATTACTGTTTTTACTGTTAGTACTATTAATAATTATTGCTATTGAAGCCATTGTAGCCTCAATTAAAAATGTATTGTATCAAAGTTTAGATGCTGAAGCTCAAGCTAGATATGACGCAAAAAATGTTGCTCAACCTAAGGCGTTACGTTGGATAAATAAAATCTATTCAAAACTACTAGGATCAAAACCTATTGAAGAAGAACATGAAATCATTTTAGACCATAATTATGATGGGATAAAAGAATTAGACAACAACCTTCCACCATGGTGGTTATACGGATTTTATGCTAGTATCATTTTTGGTGCTATTTATTTAGTGCGTTTCCATGTATTAAATGGAGATAATCAATATGATGAACTTGAAACTGATTTAGCTCAAGCAAAAATTGATATAGAAGAATACAAAAAAACCGCTAAGGATTTAGTCGATTTTAATACTGTAGAATTACTTGCAGATGCTGGAGATTTAAAAGCCGGACAAAAAATATATGAAGTCAACTGTGTGGCTTGTCATAAAGCTGATGGAGGAGGCGGAATTGGTCCGAATCTTACTGATAAACATTGGATTTTAGGTGGTGGCATCAAGAACGTCTTTAAAACGATTTCTGAAGGTGGTCGAGATGGAAAAGGTATGATTGCTTGGAAACAAAGTTTAAAACCTTCTGAAATGGCACAAGTGGCTAGTTACGTACTTCAATTTGAAGGTACTACACCAGCTGAACCGAAAGCTGCTGAAGGTGATATTTGGGTAGATAAAAATGTATCTACTGAAGATGCAACAGAGGCTGTCACTGTTGAAGTAGAAGAATTAAAAGAAGATTGATATTTATTGACTTTACAGATTAAATTCTGCTAAGCCTCAAAACAAAATTATCATGAACACACCTGAAAACGAAACATTTAGAGATTCCATTGGAACGATTAATGAAGACGGAAATCGTGCTTGGGTTTTTCCAAAAAAACCAAGCGGGAAGTATTACGAAAAGCGTAAAATAGTTAGTTACATATTATTAGCCTTTTTATTTGCTGCGCCTTTTGTTAAAATTAATGGCAATCAGTTTTTGATGTTCAATGTATTAGAACGTCGCTTTAATATTTTCGGATTTCCATTCTGGCCACAGGATTTTCATTTATTTGTGATTTCGATGTTAATTGGTGTGATTTTCATCACACTATTCACAGTTGGCTTCGGACGTATTTTCTGTGGATGGATTTGTCCGCAAACGATTTTCATGGAAATGGTATTTAGACGCATTGAATACTGGATTGATGGTGACAGAAATAAACAAAGAAAATTACAACGCCAAAAATGGGATGCTGAAAAGATTAGGAAACGTGTTTTAAAATGGTTTATATTTTTAGTGATTTCATTTTTAATTGCTAATATCTTTCTTGCCTATTTAATAGGAAGCGACAAACTATTAAAATATATTACTGATGGTCCTTTTGAACATCTAGGAACTTTATTTCCTCTCATTGTTTTCACAGGTGTTTTCTATTTTGTATTTGCTTGGTTTAGAGAACAGGTCTGTATCATTGCTTGCCCTTACGGAAGACTCCAGGGAGTTCTGTTAGATAACAAATCTATTGTTGTGGCTTATGACCATAAACGTGGTGAAGCTGAAAATGGTAGAAAGAAATTTAGAAAAAACGAAGACAGAGACGCACTAGGTCATGGTGATTGTATTGACTGCTTACAATGTGTAAATGTTTGTCCGACAGGAATTGACATTAGAAACGGAACTCAATTAGAATGTGTTAATTGTACTGCTTGTATTGATGAATGTGATCACATCATGGATAGCATTAATCTTCCAAAAGGATTAATTCGATATGCAAGTGAAGATAATATTGAGAAAGGCAATAAATTTGAATTTACGCCAAGACTAAAAGGATATACTGCAGTTTTAATTATTTTAATTGGTGTTTTAGGTGGAATGCTCTTATTAAGAAATGATGTTGAAGCAAGAGTATTGAGATTACCTGGTCAGCTTTATGAGCATAAAGGTGAAACGATTATTAGTAATGTTTTTACTTATAAACTTGTAAATAAAACCACAGAACAAATTAAAGATGTCAATTTTAAATTACGTAAATATAAAGGAGATATCAAATTAGTTTCTAATACCGGTAAAGTTGAAGTCCCTGAACAAGGATTAGCTGAAGGAACCTTATTCATCGAAATTGATAAAAGCGAATTGAAAGGTGATAAAAATAAACTCATGATAGATGTTTACAGTGGCGAAGAACTCATTGAAACAACAACGGTTAATTTTTTAGGTCCTAGAAGTTATAACTAAATAGAATTACCGCATTAAGGATTGAGGTATTTGTTGAAGCTCTTTTTGTAACACAAAAAAGCGACTACCGAAAGCCTGACGCTTTTGATTGTAATGAAAAAGGGGAATGCCCAAAACATTAAAACAAACGATTATGAAAATAAACTGGGGAACAGGAATTGTATTAGCATTTATAGGTTTTATAAGCTTTATAATGTTTTTCGTTGTACGAATGAATACAAACAACAAATATGATCATGACTTAGTTACTGAGGATTATTATAAAGCAGAATTAGAATATCAAAAAGATATTGATAAGGAAACAAATGCTAGTAATTTAACATCAGACATCTCATGGAAACGCACTAATGAAGGCTTAGTAATTAGCTTTCCAAAAGAATTAAAAACAGAAGATATTGAAGGAAAAGTGTTCCTATATAGACCATCTAACAAGCAATTAGACTATGAAAGCTCAATTTCATTGTCTGACCATAATTTGCTCATACCTGACAAACGTTTGTTGGATGGTCGTTGGAACATTAAAGTAGATTGGAAATATAATGGAAAATCATATCTCTACAAAAAAGAAATTGTGTATTAAATGCTTTGGTCTGCTCTCATATTTGGTTTATTAGGAAGTTTTCACTGTGTCGGTATGTGTGGTCCTATTGCTTTTATGTTGCCTGTAGACAGAAGTAATTCCTTTAAAAAAACAACTCAAATTACTACGTATCATATTGGTCGATTAGTAGCTTATGCTTTAATTGGGTTATGTTTTGGGCTAATTGGTAAAAGTCTTTATATATTTGGAATACAACAGCAATTATCTATAGCCATTGGTGTTTTAATGATTATTATTGTACTTACTCCTGTACAAACATTTAACAAATACAATTTTTCTAAACCTATTTACAGACTCATCTCAAAAGTTAAATCTGCTTTAGGAAAAGCGCTTAAAAAGAAAACTGCAGACACGTTTTTAACGATCGGATTTTTAAACGGATTCTTACCTTGTGGTTTAGTCTATATGGCAGTTTTTGCTTCATTAACAATGTCAAGTGCTTTTGAAAGCAGCTTATATATGATGTTGTTTGGCTTAGGCACTATTCCGTTGATGACAACAGCTATTTATTTAGGGAAATTTTTAAACACAACAGTTAAACAACGAATTCAAAAAGCAATTCCAATTTTTGTTGTTATTATAGGCTTACTTTTCATTATTCGTGGCATGGGATTAGGGATTCCTTACCTCTCACCTTCTCCAGTTTTAGATATTGCTTCTAGTACAATAGATTGTCATTAGAACTCACACATTACTTCACTAAACTGATTTTAGTCATAGTTTTTTTTAGTACCTTTTGGTAACTTAAAGTTAACAAATATTAGACCTATGAAAACGATACTATTGCTAACCGATTTTTCAAAGAGTGCAACAAATGCAATTCAATATGCAATGCGATTTTTTGAATCTGAAACTTGTAAGTTTTATGTTATGCATGTACATAAAGCTGGTTCATTTATTTCAGATGATTTAATGGTGTCTACTACTGAAAGTATTTACGAATCGATCACTAAAGTTCCGAAACAAAAACTAGATGCTCTTATTGGACATTTAAAAAAAGAGTTTCACAATCAAAATCACACATTTGATAGTATCATTGATTTTGATGTGTTTACTGATGCTGTTAATCAAGCTGTCAAAAAAAAATCTGTTGACTATGTAGTGATGGGATCTAATGGTGCTACAAGTGCAAAAGAAATTATTTTTGGTAGTAATACGATAAATGTTCTTAGACATGTATTTTGTAAAACTCTTGTTATACCAGAAGGTTATACTTTTAAACCCATCAGTAATTTCTTTTTACCATTACAGTATGATGATAATTTAGAGTATAAACAACTCAATGTCATTGATGAATTTATTAAACAGTTCAACTTCAAGTTGCATGTATTAAGAACCTGTAAAAAAGGAGTCGTTTCTACTCACAGCATTAGTGATCAAGATCAATTAAAACAATTTGAATATAAATACTCTGTAGAAAAAGACATCGCTTTTGAACAGGCTGTAATTAATTATCTTAAATCAGATCAAATTGATATGCTTAGTTTAATTGTACATGATAAATCTTTTATAAAACGGTTTTTTACTGAATCACCTACAATAGAATTAAGTAAAATCATCAAAATACCTTTACTTATATTTCATAATAAAAATAATTAAAAACCATAGGAATCGATATGATTAGAAATTTAGACAAAGCAGATTGTAAGCTCCTTTTGAATCAAAATTACATTGGTCATTTGGGCTATATTTACAAAAACAGACCTTATGTTATTCCAATTACTTATTTCTACAAGGATGACAGAATAATATGCTATTCTGGTGAAGGCCATAAAATTGATGCCATGAGAAAGCATGCTCCAATAACCTTAGAAGTCTCAAATATCACTTCAGTAAATCATTGGCAGTCTATTGCTGTTCATGGTCGATACGAAGAGTTTGAAGGTAGTGAAGCCAAGGCTTTACTTCACGATTTTTCGTTAGGAATTAAAGATATTATTTTAAACAAAGAGCATAGAGATTTAAATTTTATTAGTGAGTTCTCAGCTAAAATTGCAAAAAATGATATTCCTATAGTTTTTATCATCAATATTGAGGAGATAACAGGAAAAATGAGACGTAAATAGAATTTTATTTGAACGGTAATATTTTACGATCACGTTTAATAAAATGAATGTTGTCGTCTACTATAATTTTCTTTCTATAGCCAAAAAGATGAAATATTTTAGTGGTTAAAAACAGTGCGATCCTTCGATTAGCAACAAGACAGTATTCATTTTCTGGATGTTTTGAAATGCCAGGAAGCAATCTTAATAGCTGATGAAATTTCAGACGTCTTAGTATTGCAGATAGCACTAACCAAAATTTAGAAAGTTTTTTAATAATAAAAAAACCGTCCTCACCTTGTTTTTGGTATAATGGCATAAAAATCAAACCATTCAAAGGACTTTTAATTTCACTTATTCCATCATGAGCCAATGGTTGATGTTTCATAATTGGTTTAAAATTTTTGAAACCAGGATTCATTTTAAAACGATTAGATTCTGGAAGACAATGTCTGTAGACAATTTCATAAAATGCGTTTTCTACAGATAACATTCGATTAAAAGCTTTATAGTTAAATTCATGCTTTGAAATTATTCCAATTTTTTCCATAACCATCCAAATAAAAGCCTCACAATACAATACAGAGTTTTCATCATCGTGCTGTCCTGCTTCAAAACCCAAGGACACGTGTCCAAATTCATTAATATAAGATAATAAAGGCCCTTCTAAGTATTCTTCAATACCCAATACAATTGGAATATTAAATTTATTAGCTAAAGTTCGGTTATTAAGTGAGTCACTAATAGTTATAAAAGGTACGGTTGGAGAAGATGTTGTATGTAAATCAATAAAAACAAAATCACCATTATGACTGTTACAAATAGTTTTAATAGTAGCGTAAAGCTCACATTGCTCCCTTTGCTCTTCAAACTCAAAACAGGCTTCATCTTCATTACACAAAGAAGCTACTTCATTTTTTGTCCATAAACGGTTTAAATCAAAATCCTTATATCGCACACTCGCTTTTAAGGCTTTCATGTTACCTAATAAAGCATAAAAATTACCTTTAAATTTAATGTCATTTACAACAATATCACTAATCACTTTTTGTAGACCATAGACTCCAGCAGGTTCATTACCATGAATACCACCAACACAAATTAATGTTGTGGCATTACTTTCGTTATTCTGGCTATAAAAAATCCTATCGTTAGAGGTATATATATTGGGTTTGGTGGCTTCTTCTATCATCGCTATTATTTAATTTTCTCTAAATCTGTTTTAGTAAGTATACCTACCAATTCATCGTGATCTATAATAGGTAAACACCGTATATTATGTTTAAGCATTAAAGCTTTAGCCTCTTCTATGAGCATTTCTGGATTCGCTGTTTTAATTTCTCTTTGCATGACTTCACCTGCAGATAAATCATCAAATTTATCTAAGTCTGAAATATCACTTGCGGAAATAATTCCAACAATTTTATTTTTAGAATTAATTACAGGAATATGATGGATATCTTTCCATTGCATAACATTTTTTATGAGACGCATAGCGTCATGTTCATCTACTGTAAATATTTGGGTTGACATTACTTTATGAACTTTGTTATTAGAGCTAACATCTTCTTTTGTTAAAGGCTTAGCTAATTCCCATTCACTCACAGGTAAGTTTTCCTGCTGATTTTTATGCATATGGTAGGTTAATAGTATATTTGCTTCCTCTCTTGAAACAGTGTCTTGAAGTAAACGACTACTTCTTACTAACCATTTACTTCCAGATGTGTTTTTATCTATTCGATGCTTTATAATATTTAGATAAAAGTCAATATCTTCTGAATTCACTTTTGCTTTTGCTAGTCCATCATAAGCCATAGGCAATAAGACCTTTCTCGCTAATTTTTTAGCTGAAATTCCCTTTCCAAACCAATTAAAATAGGTATCCATACCAGTTCTAGCCGCTTTTATAAAGTTTCCTTTTGCATCTTTAAATGCCATACGTTCCCATATCGATTTACAATCGTCTGGCATGCCAAGCATTACACCAATCCAAAACATGGCATTAGCTATTTCATCTTTTATGCTAGGACCAGAAGGAATGTATCTATTTTCAATACGCAAATGTGCAATGTTTTTATGAACACCATAACAGACTCTATTCCATTTATAAAGAGTTCCGTTATGTAACCCAATTGCTTTCAGCTCAGGTTTGATGCCATTTTGTAAATCATCAATAGGATTCCCTTTTAAATCTGCTGTTACTAAAGGCGCATAACGAGCAACATCATCTGTAAATACTTCTAAAATTGAATCTCTAATCCAGTCATTTCCAAAATTTACTCTAGCTTTCTGCTCTCTTAGCAAATGCGATTCATTTCTAGAATCAATACTTTGCTGAAATACAGCTATTCGAGTTTCACTCCAAAGCTCTCTTCCTAATAGCATTGGCGAATTAGTCATAATAGACAATACAGGACCAGCTATGGCTTGTGACCAATTATATTGGTCAATGATGTTTTCTAAATCAATTTGTAAATGGACTTGAAAACTTGTATTGCATGCTTCAAACAAGATGGAATCATGATCTAAAATAAGTTCATCAACACCTTTAATTTTAACTCTAAAATCATTTCCTCTTACCTTGCGCATTACATCATTTAGCACCTTATAACGTTGAAAAGGTGTCATGTTTTCAAAAATGAGATCTTTTCGTTTGAAAGTGGGTAGAATACCTGTGAGAATAATTTTATTGAAGTCTATACTTTGAGCAGCTTTATTAGCTTTATCAATTAAATCACATAAATCTTTTTCTAGTTGCGAGAAACAATTCCCTTTTAATTCTAAGGGGTCTAAATTAGCTTCTAAATTAAAAAGGCCAAGTTCAGTTGTATAGTGGTCGTCATTAATTTCATCTAGGATATCTAAAGCATTGAATGAAGGTCTGTAGTATTTATCAACAACACAAAGCTCTTGTTCGGCTCCAATTCGTTGAATTCCTTTCTCAAAAGCATCCGATTTAATCATCATATCGAGAGCCTCGATATCATTTAACAGATGATTTACGAATTCCTTTCTTTCTCTTTTATTAGTTATTGGTTTTACTGATTGAGATCCCATAATAGTAATGTAATACACTCAAAGTTAAACCATTAGTCGCCTTTGTTTTATGACTTTTATCATAGTTTTCTGAGAAGTATATCAATATCTTTAATAGAGAAATTAAAACTAAAACCATTATGAAAAAACGTGTACCAGTGTCAACAATAATGACCAAAAATATCATTGCAGTAAATAGAACAGATGATTTAGAAACTGCTGAAAAATTATTTAAACAACATAAAATAAGACACATTCCTGTAGTTTCAGGAGAAGTGATTATTGGTATGTTAAGTTATACCGATTTGCTTCGAATTAGTTTTGCTGATTCTGTAAATGAAAATGAAACAGAAGTTGATACAGTCGTGTATAATATGTTTACTATAAATCAAGTAATGACTAAAAATGTAGTGACCATTAATTCAGAAACAACCATCAAAGATGTTGCAGAAATTTTAACTAAAAATGAATTTCATGCCTTACCAGTAGTTGATAATGGTGAGTTGGTTGGTATTGTTACTACTACTGATTTAATACATTATTTGATAGAACAATTTTAATGCAAAAGTCACCATAAAAAAAAAGAGTTAGTCGCCTAACTCTTTTTTTTTTATCATAGTATCAAAATTATACCCTAAAAGTGATAACTGGCAAGGTAGAGTGATTCGCAATATCTTCACCTATACTTCCACTAAAAAAGTGAGCAATTCCTTTACGTCCATGCGTTGGTACGGCAATTAAATCACCACCAACAATATTAGCAAAATTGAGAACACCATCTTCAACAGTATAATCTGATACATAATGGATATCATTTAACTTGTTCAAGTTTCCATCTGCTTTCTCTAGAAAATTAGCCACAGTAGTTTCCATCTCTGTAGAACTTTTAAAGCGCGCACCAGGAAGATTAACATATAAGAGTTTCAAATTTGAAGATGTATTTTCAAAAAATTGACATGCTTTTAAATATGACTGAATCATTCCTTCAGAAAAATCACAAGCAAAAACTACGGTTTCAAATTTCACATTAACTGGTTTCTGCTTAACAATAAGTACAGGTATTTCAGAATAACGAACTACTTTTTCTGTATTTGAGCCAACAAAAATTTCAGTTAAACCACTAGCACCATGAGAACCCATAATTATTAAATCTGCTTGATGCTCTTTGGCAACGTCACTCACTTCACGAAACACTTTAAAATGTTTAACAATTGGAGTTACAGTAATGTCTTTCAAATATTCTTTTTCTAAAAACTCATTAAATCGCTTTTCAGCAAGTTTCATAAAGAATACAGCTTGCATACTTTGTTCTTCATCAGAATCTATAAGTACATTGTTAGCCATTTCTAGCATATGTAATGCTAAAATTTCAGCATTATTCTTCTTAGCTAAAATAGCAGCAGTTTCTAATGCATATTCAGAATGTTTAGAAAAGTCTATTGGTACTATTATTTTATTCATAATATAAATTTTAGTGATTTATTAATATTGTCTACCTGTTTTTATAAATATAACTTTTCAATTATTATATAAAGGTATTAGATAGTCATCATAATTAAAATGACATTTATCATACAGAAATATTAGTTTTAATTAATTTTAGCACGAATTAAATTATCATTACCTTTCAATTTAAATTAATTATTAAAAACACTACACAATGAAACACAAAATTTTAGGACTCTCACTGATTATGGTTTGTCTTTTCATCTCTTGTAAAAGTGACAAAAAAGACTCTGAAACAGTTATCGAAAACGAAGCAACAGAAACCATTGAAAAGAAATCTGAACCAGTTTCAGCTACTGAAACAAAAGAAAAACCAGCTTACTTTTCTGAAAAGAGAAAAGTGGTAATGAGTTTAGAATCTAAAAGTGATAGTAATGTAACTGGCAATATTGTGTTTACTCAAGATGAAGGAATTGTTACTATGATAGCTGTAATCGATGGATTATCGCCTGGTGAACATGCCATTCACATTCATGAAAAAGCAGATTGTTCTTCAGCTGATGGAAAATCATCTGGTGGTCATTGGAATCCTACGGCTCAACCTCATGGAAAATGGGGCGATGATAATGGATATCACAAAGGTGACATAGGTAACGTCACTGCTAATAAAGATGGCCATGCTACAATTACTAAAATCACAAATGAATGGTGTATTGGTTGTGGTGACAACACAAAAGACATTTTAGGAAAAGCAGTTATTGTTCATCAAGGTATAGACGATTTCAAATCTCAACCCTCTGGCGCAGCTGGAGCAAGAGTTAGTTGTGGTGGTATTATTGAATAAAACATCAAAAAGAGTTATGATCTTAAATTATAACTCTTTTCTTTTTTAAAGTTATGGATTAAGGAAAATTATAAATTAATGAATGAAGCGATAATTAAGATTATTGTCAGAAGTAAAGACAGATTCATGTTCTGTAAAGAACTAATTGAAGAATTTGATCTCAAAAAAGTTGCAGAACTTGGTGTATATCGTGGTGACTTTGCAAAGTATTTATTAGAAAATACCTCTAAAATTGATAGATACATTATGATCGATCCTTGGAGAAACCTATCTGACTGGAACAAGCCTGCCAATGAAAACAATAACATCTTTGAAGAATTTTATCAAGAGACTTTACAGAAAACTAATTTTGCTAAAGACAAAAGAGAAATTCTACGAGGAAAGACAACTGAAGTTATTGATAAAATTGAAGATGAATCGTTAGATTTTCTATATATAGATGGTGATCACACACTCAAAGGGATTACTATTGACCTAATAAATTTGTGGCCTAAAATGAAAAATAATGGCTTTATAGTAGGTGATGACTTTTCATCTACAATCTGGCAACACAACCAAAATTATGAACCTACAATGGTATTTCCATTTGCTGTATATTTTGCTGAAGCAGTAAATGCGAAAATTTACGGTTTACCACATAGTCAGTTCTTATTACAAAAAAGTCAATCAGGTTTTGAATTTATAGATACAACTAATGGAGAATACTCAAATCTAGAGCTTCGATCTCAATTTTCTAATACAACAAAATCTAGTTTTAAGACTACAATAAAAAACAATATTCCTTTTGCTTCTAAAATATATTCAGCACTAAAAAAATAAACTCAAGTATGAATCCATCTACTAATGGTTGGATAGAAAAATTTTGCTCGCAAATTTCTAAAAAAGGTATTCCTTTTGAGAACTATGATATGCTTTATCTTAGCCTAAAGGACTATGGGTTTATTTATGGTGTTAATGTCAACATCACTGATAAAATTGATAGAACTCTTAATTATTCTGAAGATGAATTGGCTAAAATAAATCTCATCACAGGATTATATCATATCTATCTTTTCCATAATGGTTCTCTTGAAACCAAAACATTTATCAAAACTCTACTAAGCTTTTACAAATCGCTTGAGATTTCAGATTTATCACTTTGGGATAAATTAGTTATTGGAAAAAGTGAACCTCCTCTATTAGAACGGTTACTCCATGATAGAGTGCAAATTGATGATAATGTCATTACCCGGAATTTTAATAAATCAATTACTAATTCGTTATTATTTGTCGATGTACTCACCTTTGATAGTTATTTAAAAAAAGACATTGAATCTAAATCTTATGCTGCACATCTTGAGAGTATTATTATAGGAACCTTGTATCAATCATTAAATTCAAAAAGTAAAATTACAGATTATGATAAACAGATTATAGATGTAATAGAGGCTTCAGCGTCGTTACCTGATTTAGAAGTTGATATTGAAGACCTCATCTACGATATCGACTATGACATCAATTTCAATGAAAAAAAATATCTAATAGACTTAATGTGTTTGTCAATTTGGGATGATGATATTCTTGAAAAAACAGAATATCAATTCTTAATTCAACTTGCTAGACAATTAAAAATTGACGCATCGGATATTCAAGATTCAATTTTATGTGTGTTTAATTTTCATAAATTACATCAAAAGGAAGTTCTCTTATTTCAACATAAAAATCCTATTTCCAATTTTTATGAAAACTCATCACAATTGGTAACAAAACTAATAAGACGTAATAGCAAACGTATTGTAAAGGAAGTACAACAGAGTAAAGAATTGATGTTACTTATCACGAAATCTACGCATTCAGATTTGAGTAAAGAAGAACAAAAAAAACTACAATCTCAACTTGTTGATGTCTTAAAAACAATACCAAGTTTGGCTATTTTTTTACTTCCCGGAGGTGCTATTTTATTACCGATTTTTGCAAAACTAATTCCAAATTTATTACCATCATCTTTTGATGATAATCGCATTGAAAAGTAATTTTAAATATAATACACCATAAATCGTAACAATCAACTATAACTTGCGTCTTACAGTAAATGACTTAAAATGTGTAGTGTA
>NZ_JBGCCX010000158.1:0-21885 GCF_045105015.1 Psychroserpens sp. | reverse complement strand
TTCTTAACATAGTTTAATAAACTAGTTGTTATTTGTGACTTTTTAATTAAATTGGAGTCTTAATTTAAGTAAAACTAACTATTAACACATTTAAAATTATGTTTAAAGAATTTAAGAATTTTATAATGACAGGAAATGTCATTGATTTAGCAGTTGCTGTTATTCTTGCTGGCGCAGTAGGATTAGTAGTTAACGGATTTGTTTCAGATGTAATGATGCCAATTATTGGTCATTTCGCAGGAGGTGTAAATTTCGCCGACATGAAGCACATACTTTCTCCAGCAGTGCTTGCTGCAGACGGAGCTGTAACTACGCCAGAAAACGCAATTATGTACGGTAAATGGATTAATACCATTATTAATTTAATTATTGTTGGGTTTGTATTATTTATGATTGTAAAAGCATACAACAAAACGAAAACACCACCTGAAGCACCTGCACCAGCTGGACCTTCTGACAATGATTTACTTGCAGAAATTAGAGATTTACTTAAAAAATAAGATAGCTTACCGCTACATTACATATTTTTTTAATCTTAACCACCTCAGCTATTGAGGTGGTTTTTTTATAGGTATTTAAGATTTTAAAAATGAATAAATTCCTACTTTTGCTTAACAAAATTAAATTGCAATGAAATTAGCTATAGTTGGAGCCACTGGTTTAGTTGGCCAAGTCATGTTAAACGTACTTGAAGAACGTAATTTCCCTATTTCAGAACTCATTCCTGTAGCTTCATCTAAATCAATAGGTAAATTAATTTCTTTTAAAGGGAATGATTATGAGGTTGTTGGAATACAAGATGCAATTGACAAACAACCAAATCTTGCTTTATTCTCTGCTGGAGGAAATACTTCATTAGAATGGGCTCCAAAATTTGCTGAAGCAGGAATTACAGTAATTGATAACTCATCGGCTTGGAGAATGGATCATTCAAAACAATTAATTGTGCCTGAAATCAATGCAGATAAACTTTCAAAATCTGATAAAATAATTGCCAATCCAAATTGTTCTACTATTCAAATGGTTATGGCATTGGCTGCATTACATAAAACCTATAAAATTAAAAGAATAGTTGTCTCTACATATCAATCTATTTCTGGTACAGGCATAAAAGCCGTGAAACAATTAGAAAATGAAGTTGCTGGTATTAAGGGGGAAATGGCCTATCATTATCCTATCCATCAAAATGCAATTCCTCATTGCGATGTTTTTGAAGAAAATGGTTATACCAAAGAAGAAATGAAATTGGTCCGTGAAACGCAAAAAATATTAGATGATCGCTCTATTGCTGTAACTGCTACTGCAGTAAGAATCCCTACAGCTGGTGGGCATAGTGAAGCTGTAAATGTTGAATTTGAAAACGACTTCGAACTTTCAATGGTCAGACAACTTTTAAATGATTCTGAAGGAGTTACAGTTCAAGATAATATTGATGTAAATACGTATCCAATGCCAATTTATGCACATGGTAAAGATGATGTATTTGTTGGTAGAATTCGTAGAGATGGATCTCAACCCAACACTCTAAACATGTGGATTGTAAGTGATAATTTACGTAAAGGAGCTGCAACTAACACTATTCAAATCGCGGAGTACTTATTAGCTCATAAACTCTTATAAAAATTTTCTGAAGAATAATTAGGGTTTTTTCTATTGATGTTGTTGTATTAGCGAATAGGTTGTCCTCTTAAAATTAAACTGCCTTAAATTAGCTCAGCTTTACGCTAAACGTAGCGTCTTGTTGTCTGAAAAAAAGCGTATTACATCTAATTAATTGGATTTATACCTAGTTTGTGACTATATTTACTGTCCAAATTTTACTATAAATGTTTAAAAATTACTTTAAAACTCTATTTTTTGTTGTGTTGATCATCTCGATGCATTCCTGTGCAGATGATGACAAGAGTGATGATTACATAACTCTTGATATTGAAACATTTGCAGATTTTGTTGATGTTATTCAAAATAATTCAATTGAAATAGATGTTTTAAGTAATGACGCTAATATTCCTAACAATGGAACACTTACTGTTAGCGCATCCATAAATGGTACTGTTGAAATAGTAGATACTAACAATACACCTGACAATCCTTCAGACAATGCGGTTTTATATACACCAAACCTTGATTTTATAGGAACTGACATGTTTACTTATACCATATGTAATAGTTCAGGTAATTGCCTAACTGAAGATGTTACTGTAACAGTGACTCCAAGTTTAGAAGTTGTGTATAATCCTGATGAACTTCCATATCAAACACTTTCAGAATACAATTTTTTTCAAGGTGATATGAAAGATCTGGAGCCAGTTCCTGGGGTTTTGCCTTATAACTTAAATTCACCTCTTTTTACAGACTATGCTCATAAAAAACGTTTTATTTGGATGCCAGATGGAACTATAGCTAACTACAATAATGATTACACGCCATTAAATTTTCCTGTAGGCGCGATTCTTATAAAAAGCTTTTATTATGATAATGTTCAACCTTTAGGTAATACTCGTATTATAGAAACACGTTTGATGTTTATGACTGATGAAGGTTGGGATTTTGCAAAGTATGTATGGAACGACGAACAAACAGAAGCTACATTCACAAATAATGGTAGCTTTACAAGTTTTGACTGGATTGATGATGATGGAACACCAAAATCAGTTAATTACAGAATTCCTTCTCGTAATGAATGCTTTTCGTGTCATAACAAATTTGGAACACCATTACCTATTGGTCCGAAGCCTCAAAATTTAAACAAAGATTACAACTATTCAGAAGGTACTTTAAATCAATTAAGTAAATGGATTGAGGTTGGCTACTTAGAAAACAATGTTCCTTCAAATATTATTTCAACAGTTGACTGGGAAGACACCTCTCTTCCATTAGAGCTGAGAGTGCGATCGTATTTAGATATCAACTGTGCACATTGTCATTCAGAAGAAAGTTATTGCGAATATCGCCCAATGCGTTTAGCATTTCATGAAAATGAAGATGATGTAAATAAAGGCGTATGTGTAACACCAGACACTCAAATATCTCCTTTAACACATATTATAGCGAGTGGACAAATTGATAAATCTGTGTTACACTTTAGAATCAGTTCTACTGAAGAACAATATAGAATGCCTCTTTTAGGAAGAACACTTCAACATACTGAAGGTGTTAGACTGATAGAGGAATGGATTAATTCCTTAGATGGAGATTGCGAATAATTAAACTAAAATTTGAAAATAAATTATTATGAAAACTAAATTACTTTTATTAACTGCAGCGTTTATAGCGTTTAGCTTTCAAGCTTTTGCTCAGCCTGTAAATGATGTTTTTTCTGGAGCAATTCCAATTACACCAGCTGCTGACGGTTCTGGTTGTGGTACTAGTTCTTTTAACCTTCCATTTTCTACTGATGGTACAACAGATAGTGGATTACAAGGTTCTTGTAGAGCTTCAGGTTTAGATCAATTTTTTACTTGGACTGCTACTACTACTGGTTTGAATTTTTTCTCACAAAACCCGGGAAATCCAGGTATTGTGGTTTATAATTCAACAGGTACTGTAGAGATTACATGTACTGACACCTTTGCTACTGAAACTATTGGTGGATGGAATATTGGTGACGACCTTGTTATTCAAATTTATGATTTTGAAGGGACTGGTCTTTCTGATGTTGCCTTTTGTTTAGAAGCTACTAATAATGCTCCACTACCTACTCCTGTTACATTTACTTCAAGTTCAGCAGGAGCTTCTGGAAATTATAGAATTGCTTGTGTAGATATGAATGGTGACTTCCTAGATGATTTAGTCTCTATATCATCTACAAATGTTAATATCAGACAACAAAATGTTGGAGGTGGTTTTACAACAATAGATATTCCTACAACTCAAGCTAACTTTCTTCCTTCATGGAGTTTAGCCGCAGCAGATTACAATAGAGATGGGTATACAGATTTATTGTATGGTGCAGGAAATGGTGTAACTATTATGAGAAGTGATGGTACAGGTAGTGGATTTACTGAAATTTCTGGTCCCCAAGATGTATTCTCTCAACGATCAAATTTTGTTGATATCAATCAAGATGGACACTTAGACGCGTTTGTTTGTCATGATGTAGCACCAAACGTGTTCTACATTAATGATGGAAGTGGAAACCTTACTTTTAACCAAGGTGGTTTAGGTGATTATTCATCTGGAGGAAATTATGGTTCTATTTGGATTGATTATGATAATGACAGAGATTTAGATTTATTTATCGCTAAATGTGGTGGTGAAACTGCAAGACGAGTAAATCAAATGCATACTAATGATGGTACTGGAAACTATACTGAAAATGCATCAGCTATCGGTTTAGCTGATCCAATGCAAACATGGTCTGCTGCTTGGGGAGATTTTGATAATGATGGTGATATGGATGTTTTTGTAGGTGCTAGTTCAGGAGATCACAAAATGATGCGTAACAATGGTGGTACTTTTGAAGACATCTCAGCTTCTACTGGAGTAAATTTATTAACTCAAAACTCTACTGAAACTGTAACTTTCGATTTTGATAATGATGGTAATTTAGATCTTGTTTCTGGAGGGAATCTCTTATTTGGTGATGGAAACATGAATTTCACAGTACATACTGGTGTGTTTCCTGGAGCTGGAGCTTATGGTGATATTAACAATGATGGTTATATTGATGCATTTAACTCTAGTAACATATATACAAACAATAAAGAGACAAATAACAATTGGATAAAAATTCATACTGTAGGTACAACAAGTAACATAAATGGTATTGGTGCTCGTATTGAAATTTACACAAACAGTGGTGTTCAAATTAGAGATGTAAAAAGTGGTGACGGATTCAGATATATGAATTCTATCAACACACACTTTGGTATAGGTAGCGACACAACCATATCTCATATCATTGTTTACTGGCCTAACACTGGGTGCGAAACGTATATGAATCCACCTATTAACCAACCATTTACAGCAACAGAAGGTGGTGGTTTATCTTGTGATACTTTAGGGGTTGATGACGAAACAATTGGAATGAATGTAACTTTATCTCCTAACCCTACAAAAGATATTTTAAATATCTCTACGGCAACACCTTTAAGCGAAAATACTATTTGTACTGTTTTTGATATTAATGGTAGACAACTTATAACGACACCTTTAAAAGGTCAGTCTATCGATGTTTCTTCATTGAGTACCGGAAATTATATTTTAAGAATTATATCTGATGATAATGTAATTACTCAGAAATTCATAAAACAATAAGCTTAAAAAAAACCTCCAAATTTTAGTTTGGAGGTTTTTTTGTTATTTTTAGCATCCATTGTCTATAATACACAGATTATTATGAAAAAAATTACATTACTTGCGTGCCTTGTAATATCGTATAGTTCGATAGCTCAAGTTCTCAATCAATCAGCTAACTGGCCAAATAATAATTGGACCATTACAGGTACGTATGAAACAAATCCAGATGTTTTTACAGACAACCCAACAGATGCGTCCTCCAACTTTTCTTTTGATGATGATGAAGCTGGTGGATCATCGATAAATAATATTGCTGCAGAGTCAAATACAATTGACTTAACTGCTGCGTTTAATGCTGGAGAAATGCAAATAACTGTCTCTAGTAATTATGTTTTCAATGTTTATCAAACTGAAGATTTAAAAATACAGTACTGGGATAATGATGCCGGAAACTGGTTCGATTTTAATCCAGAATTAACTCAGACTAATAATGCTCCAAATGTAGATTTTTGTAATGGTCCTTCACAATTTGTTGAAAGATCACTAATGATTACATCATTTACAGCTTCTCAACTTTCATATTTTAAATACAGAATTCTTTATGATGACAATGGATCTTTTGGATGGGGTTTTTGTTTTAGTTCTCCAACTATTACATCAATTACACCTCCTCCATGTCCAAATATCGATAACTTATCTGTTACATATGTCACATTAGATAGTGCGAATGTATTTTGGGATATCGGTGATATTGAAACGTCTTGGGAAATAGCTGTTCAAGCCGCTGGTACTGGAATACCTTCTGGGTCTGGAACGACAACAAGTTCAAATAATCCTCACACTTTAAGCGGATTAAATATAAATACATCTTATGAAATTTATGTTAGAGGGTTTTGTGGAGGAACAGATTTCAGCAATTGGATTGGACCTGTAAATTTCACAACATTGGTTCCTTCAAGAGTTAATTATTCTAGAGAAACTATGGATATTGGAGGTTATGATTTAACTGTTGTTGATATGAATGGTGACAACCTAGACGACATTGTATCTGCAACTTCTACAAATGTAAATATACATTACCAATTAAGTTCTGGTGGTTTTAATGAAGTCGATATTACAACACCAAATGCAAACTTTTTACCTGGTTGGAGTATGGCTGCGGCAGATTTTGATAGAAATGGCTACACAGACTTACTTTATGGTGCTGGAAATGGAGTTACTTTTATGAAAGCAAATAATTCTGGAACTGGTTTTACTGAAATTTCTGGACCTGAATATGTGTTCTCTCAACGTTCAAATTTCGTTGACATTAATAATGACGGTCACCTTGACGCCTTTGTGTGTCATGATGTGGCTCCAAATGTATACTACATCAATGATGGATCTGGTAATTTAACTTTTTATCAAGGTGCTCAATATGATGATGGTTGTGATAACGCACCAACTTCAGTAGATGATACTGGTGTTGTTGGTGGTTTAGGAAACTATTGTTCTGGTGGTAATTATGGGTCAATTTGGATTGATTATGACAACGATAGAGATATGGATATGTTTATCGCTAAATGTGGTGGTGAAACCGCAAGAAGAACTAATCAAATGCTAACAAATAATGGTGATGGTAGCTTTACTGAAAACGCAAGCGGCCTTGGTCTTGCCGATCCAATGCAAACTTGGTCTTCATCTTGGGCTGATTATGATAATGATGGTGATATGGATGTGTTTGTTGGGGCTAGTTCAGGTAATCATAAATTGATGCGTAATAATGGAGATAGTACTTTTACAGATGTAACTTCTGGTGCTGGTGTAAGTAGTGCTCCTAATGGGCACGAAAATGTTAGCTATGATATTGATAATGATGGATATCTTGATATTTTATGTAATGGAATGATTTTATATGGAAAAGGTGATCTTACCTTTGAAGATGCAGATGGTAATCAAATCGATTATAAAAATGGATCATTAGGAGATTTGAACAATGACGGATTTATTGATGCCTATTACAATGGCGAAATATATTGGAACTTAACTACAAGTAATAACTGGATTAAAATAAACACTGTTGGTACTGCTAGTAATATTGATGGAATTGGTGCGCGTGTAGAAATCTACACAGACAGTGGAGTTCAGATTAGAGATGTTAGAAGCGGTGAAGGTTTTGAATATATGAGTTCTTTAAATACTCATTTTGGTATTGGAACTGATACTAACGTATCTCACGTTATTGTTTATTGGCCAAATTCTGATTGTGAAATGTATTTAAACCCTCCTATCAATCAAGCATTTGATGCTGTGGAAGGTTCGGGTTCTACTTGTCAAACACTAGGAGTTAATGATGAAGATATAACTTCAGATTTCATGTTGTCACCTAACCCTACTCAAAACGTTTTAAATATCACTACTAGCTTGCAACTAGAAAATGCAATCTATAATATTTACGATATTAGTGGTAGACGTGTAATGACTAGTTCACTAAATAGTTCTAAAACTATTGATGTGTCTCAATTAACAGCTGGAAATTATATTATAAGTATTGTTTCTGAAAACACTATTAGAAATCAAAAATTTATTAAACAATAGTTCTATTAAATTTATTGTTTCAAAAAAGCCGTTACACTAAATGTAGTGGCTTTTTTTATGGTATTTTTGTACTATGCTTCAAGTTAAAAACCTCTCTTTTAGTTATAAAAAAACTAAAATTTTAGACGACCTTAATTTTTCTGTAAATACAGGAGAACACATTGCTGTGATTGGAGAAAGCGGCTCAGGTAAAACGACATTACTTAAGCTTCTTTATGGTGAATTCGACTTAAATCATGGTAACGTATATTGGAAAGAGGAAGAAATTCTCGGACCAAAACACAATCTTGTAATTGGCTACGATTTCATGAAGCATGTCGCTCAGGAATTTGATTTAATGCCATATATCAGCGTTGAAGAAAACATAGGTAAGTTTTTATCGAACTTTTTTCCAAAAGAAAAAAAAGAACGTACTGAAGAATTACTAGACGTTGTTGAACTAAGTGCTTTTTCTAAAACCAAGGTCAAGCTTTTGAGTGGTGGTCAAAAACAGAGGGTTGCTTTGGCTCGAGCTTTGGCTAAGCAACCAGAAATTATGTTACTTGATGAACCTTTTAGTCATATCGATAACTTTAAGAAACAATCGCTACGACGTCGTGTTTTTAAATATTTAAGAAAAGAAAATATTACGTGTATTGTTGCCACACATGACAAAAATGATGTACTTGGATTTGCAGATCGCATGATGCTCTTAAACAATGCGAAAATAGAATCAAACGATACCGTAGAGCATCTTTTTAAACAACCTAAAACACCTTTAGTTGCGTCGTTCTTTGATGAATATAATATAATCAATAATGACATCATTTACGCCCATCAGCTCAAAGTTATAGAAAAATCAGATATCGAAGTAAAGGTAGTAAAGAGTTATTTTAAAGGGTCTTATTATTTAATTGAGTCCATCTACGAGAACAAGACTTTGTTTTTTGAAAATAATGAAGCACTTACTGAAGAACAGAGCATTTTTTTAAAAATCAGCAAATAGCATAAGCACCATAGTTTCCATGATGTGATAGTGATATTGCTTTAAAAGCTAATGTTCTATTATTAAATAAATTAGGAACTCCTAAAGCTGTCTTTATTATTTTAATTGAATATATATCTTTGTCATATTTATGAGAAATTAAACGCGTTCTCACCTCTTTACTCTGATTATTAGAGTACAATTTAAAGGCATCATTTTCTGGAACATAATCTCTCTTAGAACTGGCTACACTGTGGACGTATTCTGAAGTAATTTCTATTTTTAAATAATAAAGATTTGTATCAATTCTTACGACACCTTTATCTTTAAGTATCAATTGGCATTGTATTCGTTTCGGATTGAAAAAACCGTGTTCAAACTCTCGTACATATGCTTTATAAGCCGCTTCTTTCATACTCCACATCAACCAAACTGAAAGATTATCGTCTTCAGATGAAGAAATTATTAATTGTTCTTGACGTGTAAATACTTTATCTAAAAATCGTGGTCGTTTCCAATTAGAATCTTTAGAGGCTTGTTTTAAATCAACAATGTCATTACCAATCATTTTTCAGCTAGCTTTTCATTTACAATACCCATAGCAGCTTTTACAGATATCATTTTTTCCATATCGTCATTTTCAATTCTTATATCAAATTCATCTTCGACATCTAGTATAACATCAACTAAATTAGCTGAGTTTATTTTTAAATCATTAATGAAATCAGTGTCTTCCGAAAGGTTTTCAAAAGCCTGTTCGTCTTGGATATAAGGTTGAACAATAGTTTTTAATTTGGCAATTAGTTCTTCTTTTGTCATAGTTTAATTATATCTCTTAAAGATAATACAAGCGTTTACATCGCCAAAACCAAAACTGGCTTTTGCCACGATATTTAACTCATTATATACTAATTGTTTCACAATTTTATCGTCGGAAATTAATTCGGAGATCTCATCGTGAGTATCTTCACAGTTGATATTTGGAAACAAAAATTGTTGTTTTAGCTGTAAAACCGTTGCAACACTTTCAATACTTCCAGCTGCTGCTAAACAGTGACCAACCATTGATTTTAATGAGTTAATATAAGGGAAATTCTCTCCTTTTCTGTCAAGAGCTTTCAGCCAATTTTCAATCTCAAGGCTATCTTTTGAAGTGGCAGTTAAATGACCGTTTATTGCATCGATATCATTTGCAGAAATATTAGCATTTTTAACTGCTTCTTTAATACAATGTTGAACAGCTTGGGCATTAGGAGCTGTCATAGTTCCGCCTTGACGTTGTCCGCCGGAGTTAATATGACCTCCTAAAAGCTCAGCATAGATTGTCGCATTTCTTTTTAAAGCACTCTCTAATGATTCTAAAACTAAAGCTCCTGCTCCTGCTCCTGGAACAAAACCTGAAGCTGATGCACTCATGGGTCTTGACCCTTTTTCTGGTGAATCATTATGTTTGTAAGTCATGACTCTCATAGCATCAAATCCTCCCCAAATATAAGGCCCATCATCACTGCAACTTCCAACCAACATTCGTTTTGCTTGACCATTTTTTATGCGCTCATAACCAATTAATATGGCTTCTGTTCCTGTTGTACATGCCGAAGAATTAGTGGTGACTTGATTTCCTAAACCAAGTATTCCGCCTAAAAAAGCACTAATACCACTTGCCATGGTTTGAACCACAACTGTGCTTCCAAGACGTTTGACTTGTTTATCATCTAATTTATAAATCGCTTCCCTAAATTTTTCAACTCCAGAAGTTCCTGTGCCAAAAACAGTTCCACTATCAAAATCCAATTTACTATTTGAATCTATTGTAAAACCAGCGTCTTTCCATGCATCCATTCCAGCAATACAACCATATAGAATACCAGAACTATTAAACCCTCTTAATTGTAAAGGTGTTAAATATTCTTGTTTCATTTCTTCAGAAATTTGTGGAATTCCACCAATGCAACAGGAAAAATTTAAATCGGCTAATTGTTGGTGAAAAGTAATTCCAGATTTTCCTCTTTTAATAGCTTCAGTAAACGCATTAACACCAACACCATTTGGCGAAACAACCCCTAGACCTGTTATGACTACTCTATTATTCATGTTTTAAT
Organism: Psychroserpens sp.; assembly: GCF_045105015.1. Classification (GTDB taxonomy): domain Bacteria; phylum Bacteroidota; class Bacteroidia; order Flavobacteriales; family Flavobacteriaceae; genus Psychroserpens. The sequence continues at coordinate 11,001 of NZ_JBGCCX010000158.1, read as the reverse complement.
CATTCCTGAAATTTGTCCTCTACAAACTAATTCGTTTTTAGCATTTAGCATTTTAACTTTACATTTCAATTTATTAAATCTAAATATTTCTTTTTCTGAAACTACTGTAACTTTTTCGCCTGGAAGGACAGGCAAAAAGAAATCGACTTGGCTTGAAGTTAATGCAATTTGTGGAGGTTTCTTTTTTAAAACCTGATCTTTCATATTGTAAATACCAAGACAGACTAGTCCGATTTGTGCCATACATTCTATGAGTATTACTCCAGGTGTAATAGGATTATCCTTAAAATGGCCTTCATAGAAATAAGCATCAGATCTAAATGTGTAATTACCAATTATTGTTTGATCTGAAAACCCTGTTAATTCATTTACAAACAAAAAAGGGTCTTGATATGGTAATAATGCTATAATTTGTTCTTGAGTCATACTAACTAATATGTTCGCCTCCATCAACAGGAATTATACATCCATTTATCCAGCTGGCTTCATCTTTGGACAATAAATAAACTACGTTAGCAACATCTTCAGGTTGTGTTAACTTCTTAAATGGATTTCGTTTTAAACTATGTGCTTTTAGTTTATCGCTACCTGGAATCATTCTTAATGATGCCGTATCTGTCACTCCTGCTTGAATACAGTTGGCTCGGATTCCAAAAGGTGCAAACTCTAAAGCTATGTTTCTTGTAATGGCTTCAAGTGTCACTTTGGCTGCAGAAACAGCTGCATAATTTTTCCATGCTTTGGTATTGCCTTCGCTCGTAAAACTTATTATTCTAGCATCTTGAGCAAAAAGTTGATGTTCAAAAATAACTTTCGTCCAATCATATAAACTTATTGCCATCGCATTAATGGTTAAAATATAGTCATCATTATTAAGTGTTGGCTTTTCATCATCTAACATGGGTTTAAGGTTTCCTTTTGCAACACTATGAACCAAGGTTCTTATTTTTCCTGATGAACCAAATAAAACTTTTAACTCAGAAATTACCTGTTCACGCTTATCCGATTTAAAAGCATCAATATTAAACGATTTAAATTGTACATTCTCTTCTATGATTTTATCAAATTCAGCTTTAATCTCAGCTTCTTGAATTCTGGAGTTTCTATGAACGACACATACATTCATACCCTCTTTTGCTAGTTTTTTTGCAGTAGCTAGGCCTAATCCACTTGAACCACCTAAAACTAAAGCCCAATAATTTTTATCATCAAATTCTCTTACCATTCTAATAATATTCGTTGTGCTGAAAAACCAGGACCAAAACTCAGCATTAATCCTTTTTCTCCTTTTGATAAATTTTTATCCATAAAACGTTCTAAAACATAAAGCACTGTTGCGCTGCTCATGTTTCCATATAACTTAAGCACTTCTTTTGTGTCGTTTATATTCTTTCCTAAAGACCCGAATAAATCCTCAACAGTTTGAACAATTTTCTTTCCTCCAGGATGAAATATGAGGTGATTTACATCTTCAATTGTAATGTTATTTCGCTCCAAAAATGGATGAACAATTTTTGGAAAGTGTTCAGAAATAGTTTCAGGAACTGCTTTATCTAAAATCATTTGCAACCCAGTGTTCACCAATTTAAAACCCATCATAGTTTCTGCATCATAAAAATGATACATGGCTTCATCAACAATTTTTGGGCCTACTTCATTTTCATGCGAAGACAAAATAACACTTGAAGCACCATCACCAAAAATAGCAGCACTCACAATATTAACCATCGAAAAATCATCTAATTGAAAAGTTGCTGTTGGAGATTCTACAGCAATCACAGCAGCTCGTTTATTGGGATTTGCTTTTAAAAAATTCTTAGCATAAATAATTCCTGACACACCTGCAGCACATCCCATTTCGGTTACAGGGAGTCTAACAATATCTTGCTTCATTTTTAGAGTGTTAATCAAATATGCATCCATTGAAGGGATCATAATGCCTGTACAACTCACAGTGATGATATAATCAATATCTGTCGCTTTTAATCTCGCTTTATCCAAAGCTTTAACCAAAGATTGTTCAGCAAGCTTAACCACTTCTTTTGAGTAAATATCATTTTTTTCTTGAAAAGAAGCCTTTAAAAAGACATCTTCAGCATCCATAATTGAATAGCGTCTATCAACACCTGCGTTTTCAAAAAGTTTAATTACTTTTCTTTGAAAACGCTCTTCTTGACCAGATAACCATACATTTAAATATGGTATAATATCTTTTGTCTCTCTGGTATATTTTGGTAACTGTTTTGCTACTGATGTGATTTTTACACTCATATGTTTTTATGCTTCAAAATCCATTGAAAACGGAAAGCCCATTTCCATTGTATTTGATAATTTGCATTTATTTGCTCTGATATTTCTACTAATTCTTTTCTCTTAAATCCTCTTAGCACTGATGTTAATCCGTCTTCAACAATCGTTCTGTTTTTTATTGTAGTTGACAGTAATTTAAATAAATAATACGCTAGTTTATGTCTATGCAAATCATTAACAACAATCCCTAAACTTGCTTGTTCTAGAACTGGTTTTAAAAATGAAATAAGCGCCTGTTCTTTAAAATGATGGAGAAATAATGTTGTTAAAACTAGATCATATTTTAATTCATTAAACGCTTCAGAGAAAATATCAATTGCTTTAAATTCTATATTCTCATAAGCTTCTGATAGTGTATTGGCATAATCAACTGTGTGCTGATTTGCATCAATACCAATCAAGTGAAATTTATAGTTGTGTTTTTCTCCAAATCTAGAAACTTCTCGCAATATATCTCCTCCTCCACAACCTAAGTCAATGATCGTAATCACTTCACTCTTAGGATAATTTTTAATCGCTTTTTTAAGTCCGTTAATGGTCACTATGTTTCCACCAAGCCATCGATTTATTTTAGCTAGTTTATCAAGGGCGTCATGAAGAATTGGACCATTATAATCCAAATCATCCATGATTTCGTCTTCGTCACTTCTATATTTTGTACTAATTAGCAAACTCATTTTATTTTCATTACTTTACCATGTGTTCGTCTTATTACAAAATGCAAAATCCCTGGAAACCATTTTAACCCTTTCATTAATACTTCTGATAATTTTGGTTTATTAAATAAATTGGCAACCAAGTGACCTGTTTTAAGTCGTGATTTAAATGCTGTATTCCATTCTCTAAGATACTGCTTTTCTAGAGCATCTCTAGAAGTAATTTCTGAATTAAAAAATTTAATAATTAATTCTGATGCCATTTGTGCGCTTCGAATAGCCATACTCATTCCGTTACCACAAAGTGGATGAATTAAAGCTGCTGTATCACCACACATAATGATATGATTATCTATTGGCTTTTTATTTTCAAAAGAAATTTGACTTATCGTTAATGGCTCTTCAAAGACAGGAGTTGTTGAATTAAAAATGTCATTTAGAAACGTGTTTTTAAATACTACATTCTGCTGAAAGTCATTAATATCTTTGTGGGTTTTAAACGTTTTAAGATTCGTGATATAACATAAATTAATCGTGTCATTTTCTACTTTAGAAACACCACAATAGCCACCTTCAAAATTGTGCAATGCAACAAGATCATCTGGAAAGTTTCCTTTAACATGTGTCTTTACGGCTAAATAAGGTGATTTCCGTTTTATAAATTGGCGCTTGAGCTTAACATCAAGATTTGAACGTTTTCCGAAGGCTCCAATTACAATTTTTGCACGGAATTGCTTATCACTTTTTGTTTTTACTAAAAATTCATCATTCAAAAACTGAATGTCTTCAACTGAATCTTTAAGGATTTTTACACCGACTTTAGACGCACTAATTGCTAAAGCGTTATCTAAACAATATCGGCTAATCCCAAAGCCTCCTAATGGTAAATCTGAAGAAATAAGTATGCTTTTGGTCGTAGAAAGTTGAAATTTATCAATACGTTTTGCGCCAAGCTTAAAAACATCAATATGCAAAAACTTGAGATAAGGTAAGACCTCATTTGAAATGTACTCACCACAAACTTTATGTTTTGGATAACTGTTTTTTTCAATTAGCAAAACACTCAGGTTCGCTTTTGATAAATGAATTGCGCTAGATAAACCGGCTAATCCTCCTCCAATAATTACAACATCTATTTGGGATGTATTCTTTTTCAAATTATTCCTTTATTAAGGTGTAGTTGATATTGATTTTTACAGTATCAGACAAAATAAAACTACTTCCTCCAACTCCAAAATTACGTCTGTTAATTTCAAAATATGTCTTGAGTGTGAGGCTCCTTTTATCATTTGCAATTAACATTGGAATCTTAATAGTCTTGGTTGTTTTCTTGATTGTTAAATTAACTGTTACTTCATAATTAGCTTTTGATGAAGTCTTTTTAAAATTAGTCGCTTCTATTACTATTTCTGGATACGTCTCAACATCAAAGTAATCGTCTTTTAATAAATGTTTATCTCGCTTTTTATTTCCTGTAGTGATTGAATTGACATCTACACTTCCTGATAAAGACCATTGAGCAATATCTTCATCATTAAAGTTCGAAGTAATAGTGGCCTTTTCAAAAAAACCATTGACATTGAGTCCTAAATTTCTGATTTTAAAATCTACAGAAATTTGTGAATTTAAATCTTGAGCATAAACTACTGGTGTCAATAAAAAACTTAAAAACACACATATAATCTTAATCTTTTTCATAGATTAAAGATAACTTGAAATCTGTTTAGAACACATCTAGATAATAGAAATAATTTCAAACTCATAATCTCTAAATGTAATTTGATCTCCTTTTTGTTTTCCTAGAAGTAATTGTCCTATTGGTGTATTTGCTGAAATAGCATAGAATTTTTGATTATCTACTTTTAATTCCCCAGCACTAATAGTAATAAAGTAGTTAGCGTTACTAGTTAAAACAATACTTCCTAACCCAATATTATTTGAAGTTTGAGACAAATCAATCTTAGATAAGATTTGATTTAGCTTTTGTATTTCAGCGAGTTGTTGTCCTGCCTTTTCACGTTCTATTTGAAGCATTGCCCTACCGGTTTCATGTTTGTCGCCAGCTGAGCTTTTAGTTTCTGAAGTTAATGATATTTGAATTTCATCAATGGTTTTCTGAATCGCTTGTAAGCGGTTATCTACAAACACTTGACATTGACGATATAATCCTTGTTTTAGGTTAGTTGTTGTCATCACGTTTAGGGTAGATTAATGGTCCGTAATATCGCATTTGTTTCACGATCCAAGACTTTCTGTTTTCAATATATTTTGTTGCTGGAGTTGCTTTATAACGCAAAGGGTTGGGCAAAATTGAAGCCAATGCTGCTGCTTGGTATTTAGTTAATTTAGACGCAGGTTTTTTAAACCAATATTGTGAAGCAGCTTCTGCGCCATAAATACCAGGACCCATTTCTATACTATTGAGATATACTTCCATGATTCGTTCTTTACTCCAAATTAGCTCTATTAAAAATGTGAAATACGTTTCAAAACCTTTTCGTGTCCAACTTCTATGTGGCCAAAGAAAAACATTTTTTGCAGTCTGTTGAGAAATAGAACTGCCTCCTTTTATTTTTTTTCCTTTTTTATTATTCTCATATGCCTTTTCTATGGCCTCAATATCGAAGCCATGATGCTTAATAAAATTTTGGTCCTCACTACAAATGACTGCTAATTGTAAATCGGTTGATAGCTGTTCAATAGGAACCCAATCATGTTTCCAGCCTTTGTCTTGATGATCTGAAAGCTGAATATTTCTTATAACCATTAGTGGAGTTATTGGTACAGGAACCCATTTAAAAATTAAAACCACAACTACAGAAACCACTATGAACCAAAACACTGTTTTGAATACAAACTTAAAAAGGCGTTTTATGAATTTCATTCCTGTTATTTACAGTAATTCTGCTAATTCTTTTCCAACCAAACTTCCAATTGCGATTCCCATTCCGCCTAAACGAACTCCACAAAAAACATTTTCACTTAACTGTTTTATAATCGCCTTTTTTTGAGTTCCTATTCCCATAATGCCACTCCAACGATGCTCTATTTCAAATGGTATTTCTGGTAAAATAATTGTTTTTAAAAGCTCCTCTAATTCATTCTGAATCAATTCTGTTTGATTAAATTCTGTTGTTTCTTCGCCTTTAAAATCTAGGTTTCGTCCACCACCAAATAGAATTCTATTATCAATATTTCTAAAATAGTAATACCCTTGATCTATATGAAACGTCCCTTTGATGTTTAAATTATCTATTGGTTTTGTAATTAAAACTTGAGCTCTCGCTGGTTGTACTTCAGAAATATTTAGGGTTTGAGCAAATCCGTTGGTAGCGATTAATAGTTTAGATGTTGTAAACTCAAATTGATTTGTTTTTACTTTTACAGTATTTGAATCTTCTGAATAATCTTGGACTGTAATATTGTTCAGTATTTTAATTCCTGTCTTTTGAGCTAATTGCAATAACGAAATCATCATTGACCCTGTATCAATTTGTCCTTCAAACTGATTAAAACTTAACTCATTTTCGCAATTTTCAAAACTAAAACTATTCGGCTTAAAACTGAATATATTGTCATTAAACAATGGTTGAAAAAGCGCATTTATACTGTCTTTTTTTGCTTTGCATTCAACAATTAAGTCATCTGATTTTGAAAACAACTCATAACCTCCTAATTGTTGATATTTAATGTTCTCATCACCTAAGGTGTTTCTTAATAATTGTAATCCGTCTATACGCTTTTTAACTAATTGAAACACTTCGTCTTGAGAATGAGAATTAAGATCCTCAATAATTTCACTTAAGCTGCCAAAACAAGCAAAGCCTGCATTTTTTGTACTAGCGCCTTGAGGTAGCATTCCTTTTTCGAGAATTAAAATATTGGCCTTAGGATACTTTTGTTGTAGTTGAAATGCACAGTTTAGACCAACAATACCACTGCCAACGACCGTAAAGTCAACGTTGGTTAGCCATGATTTTATTTCCCAATACGATAAGTTCATCGCTCTAAAAATAATAGTTTTGTGTTAAGGATTACTCATCCATGCTTATTTTATTAATTTTGAATTCGTGATTACTTCGTAATTGAAGTGATATCCTTTTTTGTTATCAAAAAAGATTTAACGAATAACCTAACGCTTTGAGACATAAGCGGCAAAGGGTAAACCATAAAAAAAACTCCGAAACGTTAATTTCGGAGTTATTATATTAATCTTCTTCTGGTTGAATTTCGAAATCTTCCATAAACTTGGTAGTATAATTACCAGCTAAATAATCTGGATGCTCCATTAATTGTCTGTGGAAAGGAATGGTTGTTTTAATCCCTTCAATAACGAACTCCTCTAAAGCACGCTTCATTTTATTGATTGCTTCTTCACGAGTTTGTGCTGTAGTAATCAATTTAGCGATCATAGAATCGTAATTTGGTGGAATAATATAACCCGCATAAACATGTGTATCTAATCTAACACCATGACCTCCGGGAGCGTGCAACGTTGTAATGCGTCCTGGTGAAGGTCTAAAATCATTAAATGGATCTTCGGCATTGATACGACATTCAATAGAATGAAGGTTTGGTGTGTAGTTTTTACCAGAAATTGGTACACCTGCAGCCACTAATATTTGCTCACGGATTAAATCGAAATCAATCACTTGTTCAGTAATTGGGTGCTCAACTTGAATACGTGTATTCATTTCCATGAAATAAAAGTTACGGTGTTTGTCAACTAAAAACTCTACAGTTCCTGCACCTTCATACTTTATGTATTCTGCGGCTTTAACAGCTGCAAGACCCATTTTTTTACGTAGGGCAGGCGTCATAAAAGGCGAAGGCACTTCTTCGGTTAATTTTTGGTGACGACGTTGAACAGAACAATCTCGTTCAGATAAATGACATGCTTTACCTGTAGAATCCCCAACAATCTGAATCTCAATATGGCGAGGTTCTTCGATGAGTTTTTCCATGTACATATCATCATTCCCAAATGCAGCTTTAGATTCTGCTCTAGCAGATTCCCAAGCGTTTTGTAAATCTTCAGGTTTCCAAACAGCACGCATCCCTTTTCCACCACCACCAGCAGATGCCTTAAGCATCACTGGATAACCCGTTTCTTTAGCTGTTTTTTTACACTCTTCAAAATCCTCAATAATCCCTTCACTTCCAGGAACACATGGCACTCCAGCTTCAAGCATTGTGGCTTTTGCGTTTGCTTTGTCTCCCATCCTGTCAATCATTTCGGGTGACGCTCCGATAAACTTAATATCGTGTTCTTCACAGATCTTTGAAAACTTTGCGTTTTCAGATAAAAATCCATAACCCGGATGAATGGCATCGGCATTTGTGATTTCAGCCGCTGCAATAATGTTAGATATTTTAAGGTATGAGTCGCTACTTGAAGGAGGACCAATACATACAGCTTCGTCAGCAAACTTTACATGTAAACTTTCGGCGTCAGCTGTAGAATATACTGCGACTGTTTTGATGCCCATTTCTTTACAGGTTCTAATAACACGTAGTGCTATTTCACCTCTGTTGGCTACTAATATTTTTTTAAACATAACTTCTGGTTTAAAAGTTTATAGGTTTATCCATTTAATGCTCTTTAATTGTATAGAGCTTTAAACTTTAAACTTGAGATTATGATGGATCAACTAAGAATAAAGGTTGATCAAATTCAACTGGAGATGAATCGTCTACTAAAATTTTAACGATTTTTCCTGACACTTCAGATTCTATTTCATTGAATAATTTCATTGCTTCAATAACACATAATACATCTCCTTCTGCTATAGAAGTTCCTACCTCAACAAATACTGGTTTGTCTGGAGATGGTTTACGGTAAAATGTTCCAATTATTGGAGATTTAATTGTGATATATTTAGAATCATCTGAGGCTTCTGGACTTTCGATTGCGGCAGGAGCAACTGGTGCTAGTGCAGCAGGAGCTTGAGCTACTGGTTGACCCATTGGTATTTGTTGAACATAAGTTGTTGATTCAGACTTTGAATCTGTACCGCCAGTTCTTATGGTGATTTTTACATCATCCATTTCTAATTTAACCTCACTTGCACCAGATTTGGCTACAAATTTAATTAAGTTTTGAATTTCCTTAATATCCATAATTATTTAGTTTTTTAATTAGTTAGTTAAAAAAGTTTACGAGTTATAAGCCCATTTCAAATAAATTGAGCCCCAAGTAAATCCGCCTCCAAACGCAGCGAATATAATTTTATCATCTTTTTTTAATTGTGATTCGTAATCGTGTAATAGTAGTGGTAATGTTGCTGATGTTGTGTTTCCATATTTGTGGATATTCATCATTACCTTTTCTGGTTCTAGAGACACTCGATTGGCAGTCGCTTCAATAATTCTTTTATTGGCTTGGTGCGCTGCAAGCCAAGAAATATCATCATTAGTTAAATTATTCCTTTTTAAAATGCGCTCTGTGACATCTGCCATATTGAAGACTGCATTTTTAAATACAGTTTTTCCTTCTTGAAAAACATAGTGTTTTCCTTCATTAAATGTATCTGTATCAATCGGATAAGAAGACCCTCCATAAGTGGCTTGAAGAAACTGACGTCCTTCACCATTACTCCTCAATAATTCATCTTGCAATCCTAATCCTTCATGATTAGGCTCAAATAATACTGCGCCTGCACCATCACCAAAAATGATACAAGTTGCGCGATCTTTGTAATTTATGAAAGACGAATTTTTATCTGCTCCTATAAGAAGCACATTTTTATATTTTCCTGATTCTATATAACTTGAAGCTACTGACATTCCGAAGAGAAAGCTAGAGCACGCAGCTTCTAGGTCGAATGAAAATGCATTTGTTGCTCCTATATTAGTAGCTGTATAAGCTGCAGTTGAGGCCGCTTTCATATCTGGAGTTGCTGTTGCAACTATGACTAATTCTATATCTTTAGGATCAATTCCTTTTTTATTAATAAGGTCTTTTGCGGCATTTATAGCTAGAAATGATGTTCCTTTACCTTCGCCTTTTAAGATGCGACGTTCTTTTATACCTGTTCTTGAGGTAATCCATTCGTCGTTAGTATCGACCATCGTTTCCAAAATTTGGTTGGTCAATTTATATTCAGGTAAATAAGCTCCTACACCTGTAATTGCAGCTGTGATTTTACTCATATTATATTTTTAAAAAACAGTCTTAAAACGGCAAAAATCGTCAAAAAAAGGCAAAATTTCAATGAATTTACTAAATTTTCAACGAATATGGCGCAAATTAAGTTGTTTTTAAGACTTTTAGAAATTAAACATAAAAAAAACGCTCAGTGTTGAGCGTTTTATTGTATGCGTGCATAATACTTATGCTAAATTTTCTTCAGCTTCAGAGTTGTCAATTAATACTTGACCTCTGTAATATAATTTACCTTCATGCCAGTGAGCTCTGTGGTAAAGGTGTGCTTCTCCTGTTGTAGGACACGTAGCAATTGTAGGAACAGATGCTTTATAATGTGTTCTTCTTTTATCTCTTCTTGTTTTAGATATTTTTCTTTTAGGATGTGCCATTTTATATGTTATTTATCCGTTAATAGTTTTTTTAATGTATTCCAACGAGGATCAATGTCCTCAGATGTTTCTTCTTTTTCTTTTAAGCCTTTTGGACTTAATTCTTCTAATTTTTTAAGTATGTCAGAATCTAATGTTCCATCTTCAACTCCAGGATGAATTCGTTTTGCTGGCATTGACAATATGATTAACTCATATATGTACTGTGCCACATTGATTTCGTATTCACCATGGGGTAAAATGACAATATCTTCAAAATCGTCGTTGTATTCATCTCCAAACTTAACTACCAAATCAAAATCGCCGTCGACGCTTTGATTATAAGGCTCATTTGTGATGTCACAATTAACATTTACATTGCCTGAAACTTGAAAATGTAATTCTAACAAGGTTGATTTTTTTTCAAAAGTCAACTCTGTTTTTACATCAACATCATTAAAATCATCATACTCAAAATGCTCAAAGAACGTTTTATCAATCTGATAATCAAAATGGTGCT
>NZ_JBGCCX010000157.1:0-2789 GCF_045105015.1 Psychroserpens sp. | reverse complement strand
AAATATAGGGAATGTCTACATATATCGCCAAGATTACAGACTGGCCACACAGTATTTTTCGAAGGCGCTAAAAATATACCAAGAAGAAGGTGATAAAGAAAATGAATCACAAATGCTAACGAGTCTAGGCAGTGTCTATCTCATTATTCACAATTATGAATTGGCTTTAAATTATTATCAAAAAGCACTTGTTATTTTAGATAAAAGAGGATTCGAAGATAGAAGGACCGCCATAATTTACATCAACATTGGCTGGACTAATTATGAGAAAGGAGGCTATAAGGAGGCCAAAAACAATTATACAAAAGGACTAAAAATACTTCAAGTAAAAAATGAAAAGTTCTTTATTGCTAGTTGTTATTCAACCTTAGCAAGAATAAACCTTAAACTAAATCTATTAGATGAAGCGAATGATTATGCCGCTAAAAATCTGGCACTCAATAAAGAGCTAGACATAAAAACTGGAATTATCAATGCTAAAATCATTATTGCACTCATCACCTTCGAAACTAATATTAAAGAGGCGACAAGAAAAGGAGAAGCTATTTTAACCAACCTTCCGGTAAACACTAATAAAGAAATAAAAAAATCTTTATACGAGCTTCTTTACAAATGTTACAAAAGTCAAAACAAGTTGGCCTTATCCCTTGAGATGCATGAGTTATATACTTCCTACAATGATAGTATTCAACAAGAAAAAAACAATTTTGCTGTCGCCAAAGAAGTCGTAAAAAATGACTTTGATTTAAAGCTTCAAGAAAACAAAGTAGAAAGCGAAAAAGAAAAAGCAGCACTTAAAATAATACAGCTTAAGAGAACGTATGGTATCATTGCATCGGCAGTTCTATTAATGGCATTCATTATTTACTATTTTATAGCTAGCAGAAAAAAGATGCGACAAAGAAGAGATGCCTTGTTAAAAGAAATTGAAAGCCTCAAAATTAATTACAGTAAAACATTAATTGCTGAATCAAATTCATTTGAATTAAAAAGAGAAAAAATAGAAACTTCAATTAATCGAAAGTTGAACGAAACCGATTGGAACGTGCTAAAGATTTTATTTGATGATCCTGTAATTACAAATAATGATATAGCAGAGAAGGCATTTATGAGTGTGCCAGGAATTGGTTCGTCATTAAGAAGAATGTACGAATATTTTAATATTAAAGAATCTAAGTATAAAAAAATATCATTATTGCTGGCAGCTATTAAAATCTCTAACAGTAGATTTTAATAGGAATAATTCGCCTTTAATACGTTTGTTTATGTTATTTCATTCCTAGGAATGAATACTAAATTATAAAAATTTCAGAGGTTTGTATATTATCAATTAAAAAAAAATACTATGAAAAGAATTACAATTACGATGATATTATTAATCTTATTTCTAGATAATGTAAATGCCCAAATCAACTTTACACTAGCAGATCCACAGCCAGATTTAAATGACGTTTATGGAGGCTCCTTTGCTAGCGGAGATATTGATAATGATGGAGATCAAGATCTTCTAATGACTGGATTAGGGCCAGGAGTAGAAGCAGGAACTGCTCTATATCTAAATGATGGAAATGGAGATTTCGCAGAAGTAACAAATACTCCTTTTCCAGAAGCCCGTATAAGCGTTACTGAATTTATAGACTTGGATGCAGATGGAGATCTTGATTTATACTTTTCAGGTATTGCATTCGATGCAGTTCAGGAATTCACACATATTTACTTAAATGATGGAACCGGAAGCTTTACTCAATTAAGTAATCCTCTTTTACCAGAATTTCAAGGATCTGGTGCAGCAATTGAAGATGTAGATGATGATGGCGATTTAGACATTATGATTTCTGCGATAGATGCAAATGACGATTTCGTTGCCGATGTTTATCTCAATGATGGGAATGCCAATTTTACGCCTGCTGGTAGTACCGCTTTTATTCCTGTAAAATTTGCTTCAGTAGCATTCTTAGATTCAGAAAACGATGGGGATGCTGATATTATTATTTCAGGAGTCCAATCGAATGATGTTTCACTGACAGCACTTTATTTGAATGATGGCGCAGGAAACTATAGCTTAGATCCCAACACAAATTTTGAGCAACTTAGTGCTGATGATGTTGATGTTGCAGACACTGATAATGATGGAGACCTCGACATACTGATGTCTGGAATGAATGATGCAAACAATGTAAGAACGATACTTTATGTAAACGACGGTAGTGGCCAATTCACTGAATTGAGCACCGGAATGCAAGATACTTTTGCAGGCTCCAACGCGATTGCAGATTTTGATAATGATGGTGATCAAGACATCGTTATTATAGGTTCCCAAGATGGTGGACTGCCCAACATCTTCAACATTGTCTACGAAAACTTAGGCAACAACGAATTTATCGAAGTTGATGTTATTGGTGGCGAATATATCGCAAACAATGTTGTTGATGATTTTAATGGAGATGGCCTCTCTGATATTATTATCCTAGGATTTGCAGATGGTACTAATGCGTATTGGAACACTGGTGAAAATTTGGGCACAACAGATTTTAGTAATAGTCAAACTATAACAATGTTTCCAAACCCAGCTAATGATATTGTAAATATCAGTTCAGATAAAGATAAGCTGCAAAGAATAGAATTATATAGTATGACCGGTAGTCTCATTTTTAAAGCAGATTTAAATTCTAAAAATTACGCTTTAAATGTTTCCAATTACCCAATTGGAACCTATCTCTTGAGAGTTTTTAATCAAAATAATGGTACCCTAAATACGAAGATTATAAAAAAATAACGTTAGCCAACAA
>NZ_JBGCCX010000156.1:0-12210 GCF_045105015.1 Psychroserpens sp. | reverse complement strand
CCTCGCAAAAGCGATAAACACTCCTCCTTAGCTCAGTTGGTTAGAGCATCTGACTGTTAATCAGAGGGTCCTTAGTTCGAGCCTAAGAGGAGGAGCAAGTTATAAACCACTTACAGAAATGTAGGTGGTTTTTTTGTGGACAATAATCAATTCTTTTGCTCACATATTAGAATTAGAACGATGATTAATTGATAAACAAGTCATTGCTATTAATTTGTAGGGAATTATTTGAATAAATGTTTATCAATTTTAAATAAAAAGAGCTTTCTGTAGTGAAAGCTCTTTTTTTATGCCTTACGCCTTCTTTTAATTTGAATGATGACTAGCAGTAATAGAATGATAAAGCCTAACATCCAAAACACAAGATTTGAAGATGTTTTTAAATCGATTGGAGTTGTATCTCCAATAAGTACTAAACCAGCCCAATATTGTGGTGCTAAAGTTCGTCCTTCAGCTGTAGCCAAATAATCTAGTTTTGCGTTTTGAAGTGCTTTATCTTTAGGATGACCTTGTTTTATATAGTCGTAAAAATTTTCAATGATTTTAGTACTGGACTGTTCATCAATTTTCCATAAACTAGTCAGCATACTTTCGCTTCCTGCATAATTAAATGCATGAGCTAAAGAAATCATGCCTTCACCAGACTGATATGAAGGTCTTCCCGTTTCGCAAGCTGTAAGAATAGCAAGATTTGATGATAAATTCTGATTGTAAATTTCATAAGTGTATAATGAATTGTCATCAGTAGCAATGGTATCATTAACGTTTTTAGCAAAGATTAAACGAGATAATTCTGGTGATACATTATTTGATTCAGCATGTGTACCTATATGAATAATTTTGTGCTCTTTTGCATAGTTGGTAAAAATTTGCTTAGATGCATTATCATTAACAAATGAGGTTCCATTAAATATTTTAGAATATTCATTAGCTAAATCTGTAGCAAATGGTTGAGGTAAAAGCGTGAGATAACTTTTGTCTAAAAAAACCGAGTCTTTAATAGCTATTTTGTAATCATTTTTCATCTCATTAGTGAATTCAGGAGAAAAAGCCACAAAATTACTTTCAAAGAATTTGGGTGTCTTGTTGTTATTAATAAGCAAAAGGCTATAATTATATGAGATTGAATATGTATTTATTAAGCTTACTTTGTGTAGTTCTTTAAACGAATCTAAGGGTTGTGTTGCTAATACTTCGAAGCTTAAATTAAATAAGTTTTCATCTGGAACAATTATAATATTTGTCTTTGAAATAGATCGTTCTATTGGTTGCCATAATAACTTATATAAATCATGATAGGTATTGGTGTTTTTCTGAAATATTTCATTCTCACCTTGAATTCCGTTTAGAGTTTTGTCAATTTCTTTGGAGTCTAATTCAAAAAGTTTAATGTCTTTTTCAATTAGAAACGCAAATAGTTTATCATAAATGTAGACGTATCTTATAACAGAGTTATTTTCATTGATATTATTATGCATTTCAAAAGATGTTGCTATAGATGCATATTTTAAGTTGAAATACTTAGGATTGTCTGTTTTTAATTTATTGAGAAAGTTTTGCCAGTTTTTATTAGCTTCAATAAAGGCTTCAATATTATTTTTGTCATTTAGCGCTTCTCTTAATTTTTTTTGAAGATTTTGTTCTTTCTCTAAAGTAGATTCTGTAAGTTCACTTGAAGTGAAATCGGACCTTACATTGAGTTGTTGTCTAATTCGGTTATACAATTTAGATTCGTGAAGACTTAAAATATCTTTAAGGTAAGTTTTGTTTTTTGTGGATTGATATAACCAAAGTGAAACCAGTTTGGCATATTCAAAAACCTCATCATTGTCTTCTATGATTACTGATAGATTTTCATCACTTGTAAGTGCTGTTTTTTGTAGCTCAAGAATTGAAATAGCATTATTTAGGTTTTCGAATTGCTTCTTTAACACGATAGAATCGTTTCTATCTTGTAGTTCTAAAACAATTTTAGATTGTAGTAATAATGCCATTGGTTTTTCAAGGCTTGAATTTAACTTATTACTAAACCGTCCATCAGTATTTTCAAATAAGACTAAAGCTTTTTTTATAGAGCTAAATGCCTTATCATATTGTTTCGAATTGAAATAGATATTTGCTAGATTAACAAGTTGAGAGCTTTCAGCTGTTGTGGTTTTACCTTGGTTTTGCAACACATAATCATAGGCTTTTTGAGCCATTTCAATTGCCTTTTCATCATATCCGTTTTTTGAATAAAAGTTAGAATATTTCAACATTGCATTTAGATAGAAGTTATCGAAATTGCCTTCAAATACAGATTCATAACCTTCTTTACTTAATTCGTAATAGGTTTTAGCTTGATCAATATTACCATTATACTCATTGATTATGCCTTTATAATAGTAGGCGTCTGCAATTCCTAATTGATTGTCTTGAGAATTTTTACTATAAAGCTCCAGTCCTTTGTTAAAAAACGTTTCTGCGAGTTCATGATCCTTAAGTTTTAAATAGATATTTCCAAGATTTAGTGCTGAATACCCAATTTCAGAATCATTTTCTGGCATATGTTTTATTTTTTGTTGGTAAACATATTCGTTAAGGTTTCTGGCTTTGGTATAGTTTCCTAGTGCTATAAAATCTTCAGCATAATTTTCAATGGTCAAGAAAAGAAATAATCGTGCTTCTTCTTTAAAAAAATCTTTGCCTTCAGCTTCAGAGTTTATAAAAGCATTATAATTTTTTATGGCTTTCTCATTATAAGCCATTGCTTCATCAATATTCCCTAACTGAACATAAACAGAACTAATATTAGATTGGGTTTTAGCTCTATGGTAAAAGGTGTTCATTGGAGTTGACTCCAATTCATCTATGATTTTTTCTCCTTTTTTGAAATAATATAGCGCACTATCAATTTTATAGCTGTCCCACATTCTTCCTCCCAATGAATTGTATGCATCTAAAACTTTTGTTTTATCAGATTTAGGATAAGATAAGTATTGCCTTATTGATTCTTTACTATGCCATATGGCTTTTTTTAAATTCCCAAGACGTCTAAAATCTATACTTAAATTATGATGAATTAATCCAAACAAATCTCCTGTTGCATCAGGCATTTTTTTAGTGTCTTCTAGAGCAAGAAGATTTTGTTCTGAAGCATTTTTGTAATCTCTCAAATACACATAGAACCTAGCTAAAACTAAATGTTTTTGTCTAGACACTTCTAAAGAATCTGTGAGGTCAGTAATGCTATTGGCAAAGTCGTTTACTTTTTTTATTGCGACGGGTTTATCATGTTTTTGTAATGCAATTTTCCCAAAATAATATATCCGTTTGGTTAAGTCTTGATAGTACAGCTTCTCTTTTAGTCGATTAATATTTTTGTTTAATGCCGAATCTGCTTTTTCGTAAGCTTTTACAGCTATTAAAGAGTCTAAAATATTAGTGTTGCGTATATCTTCATTTTGTGAATATGCTTTACTTTGAAAGCTAAAGTGAAGACATAGAAAAATGATTAATCTGAAGCAATTATGTAATTGTCTCATATCCAGTTGATATTTTATAAATAGCTTTAGTCTTCTAGTTCAGACAAGAGGGCTTGACTTTCTTCAATGGTACTTTTTTCAAAATTTCCTTTAGCCAATTCAATGTTACCTTTTTTTAAATGTGCTAATCCCAAATAGTAATAGGCATCGTTAACCAATGGAAAACTTTTATTTTGAATGGATTGTTCTAAAAAATAAATGGCATTTTCTTCATTTTTATTTGCTAAATGCGTTACACCTAAAAAGTAATTTAATGTATCATTATTTGGTGTTTTAGATTTTAAAACTTCCCATTTTTTTATAGCGGTTTTATAGTCGCCTTGTTTATAATTAACCATGGCGTCGTAAAATTCAAAATCTGCAGTATCACTCATTACAGTTGGCAAACCTGGATCAGGAGTAAAATATTTTGCATATAATTTATCTGTAGAATTTTGATTAAAAAACCAAAAACTTCCAAGAGCAATGACAACTGCTGCTGCAGCTACAAATTTTCTAAACTTTAGATGTCTGATTTTAGAAAATTCATTTTGTATAGGTTGCTTTTTGACATCTTTATGAAATTCATCAAGTTGCTCTTTTAATGATTGGGTTTCAATGCCTGTAAGTAGAATTCTGATGTCCTCAACTTGGATTTTAAAATCAGAATCTGTCTGTAATTGCATTTTAAATGCTTTGAGCTCTTCTGTAGACATTGTGCCATTGATATAACGCTCAATAGTTTCGAGTTGTTCTTGTGATATGTTGCTATTCGTTTCCAATTTTTATGATTTAGAGGACAATACGATGTTTCGGAGTTTCTCCATGCATCTATATTTCTTATTTCTTACTGACGCTTCTTCAAGCTGTAACTCTGAAGCAATAACTCTCAGTGATTTTTTTTCGTAATAAAAGTTAGTTAAAAGTTGTTTGCATGGTTGCCCAAGATTTTTAAAAGCATTCATGGTCGCACTTAACTTTTCATCATTTTCATCAATAGTTTCACCTGAGGTTTCTTCTTTAAGAAAAGCCAGATTTTCATTAGTTAATCCCTTTGTTTTTTTAAACGTTTTAGAACGTAGTACATCCATCCATTTGTTTTTAGCAATTTGGTATAAGTAGCCTTGAAGTGCAGTTTCATTTTTGGGAATAAACTTATCCGATTTTAAATTTTTCCAGAGAGTAATAAAGCTTTCCTGATACAAATCTTTTGCATGTTCTACAGAACCACTGTTTTTTAAAACCATGGATTCAATTTTGAAATAATTGCCCATATAAAATTGTTTTAAAGCAATTTGATCGTTCGCTTTAATAGCTTCTATAAGTTGTAATTGATGGTCGATTTTGTAGGTTTCCCTCATATTGATAGCTAATCCTGAGTAAGATACAACTATTTCAAATTTCAACAAATACTATGCTATTAAATCAAATTTTTAACGACAAAACGTTTATTAAACATCGTAAAGCTTAATTATTGTCATCAGTATATTCTAATTTGTCCCAATTAATTCCATTAGTCGTATTATCAACATTTGGATTCCAATTAGTATTATCTGTCGCAACATATTCATTATTATCGTTTTTCCATACGTTATTATAATAGCCTTCTACTTGATATTGATTTCCGTTTTGGTTAGACATATTACTTCGTTCCCATACAGCATCAACCGATTTTGATTGTCCTGCGTCTGTCATAGTGTTTCGTCTTTTCCAACTTTCATGACTGCTATCTAAAATAGAACTGTATGTTTTTCCGTTGTTAATAATAGCTTGACCTTGCTTACGAATATCAGCCATTCGTTGTTGATGACTAGCATTACTTTGTCGAGATATTTGGGCGTAATATTGGTTGTTTTTTTGTAGCCAATTTGGATTAACCTGTAGGTTAAGTAAAGCATTAATATAATCTTCTTTAGCATTTTCATAAACCAGTTTTGGAGCCTCTAAAGCGTTTAAAGTATAGCCCCAATTCATGCCTCCAATAGTAGGATAATAACAAGTGAAGTATCTAATAATTCCTAAAGATTTGTTTCCGTTTTTATCTTCCCATTCTGTTACGATACACTCATATTTTTTTTCTTCAGGTGTAGATTTAAACATCAAATTGTCTAATTGTTTGTCTGCTGTCGCAAGTTGTGGCAATGGGAATTGTCTCAAATATTTCAACCCGTTAGATTCTAAATAAGGCTTAAAGTCTTCATTTAAAACTCGATTAATGTCTTTTGGAGCTTTTATCTGACTTCCATTTTGTTGCGAAATATAATTTAGTTGATCATTGTTTGAATAGTAAAATGTATTAAAACGCTCACCATAAATTTTTGTTCCATTTGGAGCTTCAAACATGATGTTGTCTTTTTTGTTGTTTACAACTTTCCATGTGCTAGGTATTGGCATCACTCCAAATATCATTTTAAATTGTTGGTTATTGATTTTGTGTAATTTTAATTTTTTGGTTGAATTTTTCTTAGCTGAAGATTTAGTTTCGAAGTTGTTTTTTGATTCAACATTTGTACTGGAAGAGTACATATTGTTTTCTTTTTGTTTACTACATGAACAAATAAAAAAAGTTGAAATAATAAGGAATGAGTGACATAGTTTCATAATACTAATAGAATAAATTAATGTTTCTATTTGTGCATCGAAACTGTTTTAGAATGTCATCATTTTCAGATAACTTGTTCTGAAGATGTATACTTTTTCTTCAACTGAAGAATCATTTCTTTAGTTATTAATTCTAAATCATATTCATGTTTCCAATCCCAATCTGTTCTTGCAAAAGAATCATCAATAGATTTTGGCCAACTGTCAGCAATGGCTTGTCTAAAGTCTGGTTTGTAATTAATAGAGAATTCAGGGAGTAGTGCCCTTATACTGTTAAAAAGTTCTTGAGGTGTAAAACTAATTGCAGCTAAATTATAACTAGATCTAATTGTGATATTATCTGAAGGTGCTTGCATAATATCAACTGTAGCATTAATAGCATCATCCATAAACATCATCGGAAGCTCGGTATTTTCATTTAAAAAACAGTCATAAACACTATCAGTAATTGCTTTATGATATATTTCAACTGCATAATCTGTAGTCCCACCACCAGGCATTGTTTTCCAACTTATAATTCCTGGGTATCTAATACTTCTAACATCTACTCCATATTGTTTGTGATAATACTCACACCATCGTTCTCCAACTTGTTTAGTAATTCCATAAACAGTTGTTGGTTCCATGATTGTATGTTGAGGCGTTTGTTTAGAAGGTGTTGTTGGTCCAAAGACAGCAATACTTGAAGGCCAAAATATTTTTTTAATCAAACCTTCTTTAGCTAAATTTAGAACATGAAATAAAGAATTTGTGTTTAAATCCCATGCCATCATTGGGTGTTTTTCGCCAGTTGCGCTTAGCATAGCAGCCATTAAATACACCGTATCAATATTGTGTTTATTAATACATTTTTTAACTGCGTCAAAATCTTTTGCATCTAATATTTCAAAAAGACCTGAGTTTGCAATATCTAAATTGGAGTGCCTAATATCGGTTGCTACAACATTATTATCACCATGAATTTTACGGAGTTTAAAGGTTAATTCAGATCCAATCTGACCACCAGCACCAATGATTAATACTTTTGACATATAACTAAGACACTATTTAATGTGTTTCAAAAGTACTAAGAATAAAAAGGACATAAAAGGGCAATGATTAAAATTAACAACACTTTATTTTTTTGTTAAATCCTTATTGATTCACTTTAATATATTTTCTCTTTAAGTATATTTACGACTCAATAGATTTTGTTTATGCGTTCAAATTTCTTGCTTTATGCTTTTATTTGTTTAATAGTTATTGGTTGTAAGACTGAAACTCAAGATCATGGTGAAGAATCTTCAATCAATAATACGGTATCAAAAAATATTACTAAGAAAGAGATTGAAAATCTAAAATATAATGATTACCTCTTAAGTCAAGATGCTTCAAATACAGTCAGAGATTGGCAAAAATACCAGGAATTAAGTACACAAATTGAATATTTAAAAACAGCTGAGTTATCATTTTTTAAAAATGATATTACCGTAATGACTGCTTTTATAAATGATTTTAAAGCTGAAATTCCAAAATCTATTAGTACTAATGAAATTAACTCAAGAATTACTGCTTTAGTCACCAAATTATTCAAGCTAAATAGTGAGTTGTTGTTGGATAATATTCCGAAACCTAAAAAGTTAGAAGCTATAAAAGAAGTGTTAGTTGCTTTTTCAAACCTTAATCTTCAAATTAACAAGAAACTTGAATTTGAAGCTAACAACATACTAAAGCCAGAGTAAATCTAAAAAACCGAAGTATCATTCTCTTAATATTTTGTTAATATGTAACAAATGCAGAGTTCAGGCTTCTAATTAATAACTAATTTTAAATCAAATTAATTAAAACTACACTATGAAAACTAATATCAAGAGTATTTTGATAGTTTCTATTTTGGCTGTTTTTGCATTCTTAGGGTGTAAAGAAGAAGCTAAAGAAGAAACAGCTATGGTTGAGAAAATTCCTGGAATTAATCTCGATAACATGGACAAAACAGTAAGTCCTAAAGATGATTTTTACAACTATGTAAATGGAAATTGGCAAAAGAATACAAAAATCCCTGATGATGAAACACGTTGGGGTGGATTTGGAGTATTACGTAAAGACACTAGAGCTGATGTTTTAGAAATTTTAAAAACATCTAAAGAATTAGGTAAGTATGAAGAAGGTACTGACCAGAAAAAAGCCTTATTATTATTTGAATCAGAACTAGATACTGTTGCTCGTAATGAAGCTGGTATTGAGCCACTAAAACCAATACTTGCTAAAATAGCTGGAATTAATAATCTTGGGGATATGCAAACTATTGAGGCAACAACTATGGGTGTTGCATCTCCATTTGCAGGACTTGGTGCAGGACCAGATTTGAATGACAGTAGTATGAATACAACTTGGGTTGGTCCTGGAGGAACAGGGTTACAAAGAGATTATTACTTAGACCAAGACGAAAAATCTAAAGAAATAAGAGAGAAATATAAATCTCATGTATCTAGAATGCTTCAGTTTATTGAATATTCTAAAGCAGATGCAGATGCTGCAGCAGTTAAAATCTTAGAGATGGAGACGCAATTGGTAAAGCCTAGATTAGATAAAGTTGCAGCAAGAGATACTCGAAACTACAATAATCCTAGATCTGTTTCTCAATTACAAGAAATGTGCCCTATTATTGATTGGAATAAAATGATTTCTGACCTTGGTATAGAAAAGAAAATTGATACAATCATGGTAGCACAACCAAAATACATGACTGCATTAAATGATTTCTTAAAAAACACATCTATCGATGACATCAAAACATTGATGGATTGGACTACATTAGATAATGCAGCAGGTTATTTAACGACAGAGATTGAAAGAGCAAATTGGGAGTTCTATTCCAAAGAATTAAGTGGAGCAAAAAAACAACGACCAGCTGAAGAGCGAGCATTAGGTACAGTGACAGGTAGTGTGGGTGAAGCGATTGGTCAGTTATACGTTGAGGCTAAATTTCCACCTGAAGCTAAAGTAAAAGCTGAAAAAATGATTGCTAATGTTATCTCAGCATTCCAAAATAGAATTCAAAAATTAGATTGGATGACCGCAGAAACTAAAACAAAAGCTATAGAGAAATTAGATAAGTTTACAGTCAAGATAGCATATCCAGATGAATGGGAAGATTATTCAAATTTAATGATCAAAGAAGGAAATAGTTATGCAGAAAACATGTTAGCTGTAGGTCATTGGGCGCTTAAAGAAAATTTATCTGAAATTAATGAACCAATTGATAAGTCTAAATGGGGAATGCCACCTCAAATGGTAAATGCTTATTTCAACCCAATTAATAATGAGATTGTTTTTCCAGCAGCTATTTTACAACCACCTTTCTATAATTATACGGCTGATGATGCTGTAAATTACGGTGGAATTGGCGCAGTAATTGGTCACGAAATTTCTCATGCATTTGATGATTCTGGGTCTCGTTTTGATGCTGATGGAAATTTAAAAAATTGGTGGACAGATCAAGATCTTGAAGAATTTACTAAAAGAGGAAATGCATTAGCTGAACAGTACAGTGCTATTGAAGTTTTAGACAGTGTCTTTGTGAATGGTCCATATACTTTAGGTGAAAATATTGGAGATTTAGGAGGAGTACTTGGTGCTTATGATGGTTTACAACTATTATTTGAAGAACAAGGAAGGCCTGAAGATATTGATGGTTTCACAGCTGAACAACGTTTCTTTATGTCATGGGCTACAGTTTGGAGAACATTAACAAGAGAAGATGCTTTAAGAAGACTAGTTAAAACAGATACGCACTCACCTGGAATGGTAAGAGCAACCCAACCCTTAAAAAATATTGATGAATTTTATAAAGCATTTGATATTAAAGAAGGAGATGCCATGTGGATTGCTCCTGAAGAAAGAGTAAGAATTTGGTAAATTAATTCTATTATAAATTAAAAAGCTGTCTAATTATTAGACAGCTTTTTTTTTAATTTTATTATTCTTCATAATCAGGATAAAGAAAATGATTGTAAGGAAAACGAGTGATGTGAATTTCTCTTACTTCATCATAAACACGTTTTTTGAACTCTTTAAGATTTTCTTTATTCAATGCCGAAATAAATAAAGCGTTATTACCAACCCTATTCATCCAAGTGTTTTTCCATTCTTCTAGACTATAATGTGCTGAGGTTTTTTCAGTGACTAAATCATCTTCTTCTAATGGTTCAGCTTTATAAGCATCAATTTTATTAAACACCATAATTGTAGGCTTGTCTGCACTGTCAATTTCCCCAAGAATTTTGTTTACTGAATCAATATGTTCTTCAAAATTTGGATGAGAAATATCAACAACGTGCAATAATAAATCTGCTTCCCTTACTTCGTCTAGAGTACTTTTAAAAGATTCCACTAATTGTGTGGGTAGTTTTCTAATAAACCCGACAGTATCAGTCAATAAAAATGGCAAGTTTTGGATCACTACTTTTCTTACTGTGGTGTCTAAAGTTGCAAATAATTTATTTTCAGCAAAGACATCACTTTTACTAACAACATTCATTAATGTAGACTTTCCAACGTTCGTATATCCAACTAGTGCTACTCGAACCATTTTTCCACGATTACCTCGCTGCACAGCCATTTGTTTATCAATAGTTTTTATTTTTGCTTTTAGTAAGGCAATTTTATCTCTTACAATACGTCTATCTGTTTCAATTTCAGTTTCACCTGGACCACGCATTCCAATGCCACCTTTTTGACGTTCAAGGTGAGTCCACATACCTTTTAATCTTGGTAATAAATACTCACACTGAGCCAATTCAACTTGAGTTCTTGCATAGCTTGTAGTGGCGCGTTGAGCAAAAATATCAAGAATTAAATTTGTACGATCAAGTACTTTACACCCTAAAATTTTACTAA
Organism: Psychroserpens sp.; assembly: GCF_045105015.1. Taxonomy (GTDB): domain Bacteria; phylum Bacteroidota; class Bacteroidia; order Flavobacteriales; family Flavobacteriaceae; genus Psychroserpens. Next base: position 1,228 of record NZ_JBGCCX010000156.1, on the reverse strand, counting down.
TATTTCGTTCTTGAGCTGCAGATAATTCATCATCAAAGATAGCTGTGCCAACGTTATTCTCTTTGATATAGTTTTGAACATCTTCCATTTTACCAGAACCAATAAATGTTTTTGGATTGGGCATGTCCATTTTTTGTGTAAAACGTTTTAAAACTTCACCGCCAGCAGTATATGTTAAAAACTCTAATTCATCAAGATATTCTTTAGAGTGAGCTTCATTTTGTGCTTTTGTAATTACTCCTATGAGTACGGCTTTTTCAAGTTGTATGTCTTTTTTTTCTATCATAAATCAAAATATTCACAAAGTTACATAATTGAAAGTATCCGTATTATATTTTAAAATTTAAATTTGTATTGTGGAAAAAGAAAACAAAATAGAACAGTATTTTACCGTAGCATTTTATAATGTAGAAAATCTCTTTGATGTTGAAGATAATGGATTTACACACGATAACGATTTTTTGCCCAAATCAGCAAAACGCTGGACTAAAAAGCGCTATGAAAAAAAAATTCATAAACTAGCAGATGTTATTTCAAAGATTGGGTTTGATGATATTAATAAACCCCCTTCATTAATTGGTATTGCAGAAGCCGAAAACAAGAAGGTTTTAAAAGAGCTTATAGAAGCTGAAGATTTAAAAGATTACAATTATGATATTGTTCATTTTGATTCTAAAGATGAACGAGGTATAGATGTTGGTTTGATTTACAATAAAGATGAATTTGAATTAGAATATTCAAAGCCGTTTTCTGTATACTTAGAAAAGGATAATGGGGTTCAAGATTTTACAAGAGATATATTGCTGGTCTCAGGAAAGTTAAATGGCGAATTGATTCACTGTGTAGTAAACCATTGGCCTTCACGTCGTGATGGTGTTCAGGAATCTTCAGTCAATAGACTAGCAGCGTCTCAAAAAGTAATTGAAATTATTGAAATGATTAAGTCTGAAAACATAGATCCAAAAATTATTGTGATGGGTGATTTTAATGATAATCCCAATAATGAAAGTGTAAAAATACTTTCTGAAAGAGGACAGTTGTTTAATCCAATGAAAACCTTGGTGTCTTATTCTAGAGGAACTCAAAATCACAATTTTAAATGGAATGTGTTTGATCAAATATTATTCACAACTAACTTCTTTGAAACCAATGATTTGAGCTTAAAATTTGAAATGGCAAATATATTTGACGAAAAGTTTTTAACTCAATATCATGGAAAATTTAAAGG
>NZ_JBGCCX010000155.1:0-3496 GCF_045105015.1 Psychroserpens sp. | reverse complement strand
TAAGTTTCCTTTTTTATTCATATCAAAAACGATAATTGGGAGTTTATTTTCTTGACTTAATGTAAAGGCTGTTGTATCCATAACCTTAAGGCCTTTTCGCAATACATCATCAAAAGTAATATGGTCAAATTTCACTGCATTCAAATCCTTTTCAGGATCAGCAGTATATATACCATCAACACGAGTTCCTTTTAAAATCACATCAGCTTCAATTTCAATGGCTCTTAACACAGCTGCAGAATCTGTTGTAAAATATGGATTACCTGTTCCTCCACCAAATATAACAACACGACCTTTATTAAGATGACTCATCGCTTTACGTCTAATAAAAGGTTCAGCAACTTCGTTAATTTTAATTGCTGTTTGTAGACGCGTTTTTACACCTGCGTCTTCTAATGAATTTTGTAGTGCCAATCCGTTAATGACTGTGGCCAACATTCCCATATGATCACCTTGAACACGATCCATGCCGTTCATTGCACCAGCAACACCTCTGAATATATTTCCACCACCAATAACAATCGCAACTTGCACACCTAAATCTGTGATTTCTTTAATGTCTTTTGCGTATTCTGATAATCGTTCAGGATCAATTCCGTACTGACGAGAACCCATAAGAGCTTCACCAGATAATTTAAGTAGTATTCTTTTATACTTCATTTGTTCTTGACTATTGTCCTTTTAAGGTCAAATGTAATTCGCCATGTAAATTAACTTTAAACTAAGTTAATTGAGTTGGCTCATTTCATAATTGTGTTGAAAGTTTAACAAATATAATCATTATTGTAATTTAGAAAAGTAGAAATTGGATATAAAAAAACCTCTCAGTAATTGAGAGGTTTGATTTTTATAAAAGAATAAAACAGATTATCCTACTGTAGCACGTTTAAATCCAATAACGACAACGTCACCATAAGATTCAACATACTGAGCAACCGTTTTCTTTTCATCTTTGATAAACTTTTGGTCAAGTAAACATTGTTCTTGATCTAAAGTTGTGTTGTCAGAAATAAAACGCTCCATTTTTCCAGGTAAAATTCTATCCCAAATTTGTTCTGGTTTTCCTTCCGCTTTTAATTCAGCTTTAGCAGCTTCTTCTGCGGCAGCAATTACTTCAGGAGTTAATTGTGCCATAGAAATGTAGCTTGGTACATTTTTCAAGGTCTTACCTAAACGTCCTAATTCGATATTATCTTTTTCTATAACGGCAATACGAGCTTCAGTTTCTGAAGCAACAAATGCAGCATCAAAATCTTTGTAAGATAATGTCGTAGCTCCCATAGAAGCTACTTGCATTGCTACGTCTTTTACTAAAGTCTCAACGTTGTCTACTTTTGCAGATAAACCTACTAACGCAGCTATTTTGTTGATGTGAACATATTGTCCAACATAAGGAGCATCTAGTCTTTCAAAAGCAGTGATGTCTAATTTTTCACCAATAACTCCAGTTTGTTCTATTAACTTTTCAGCAACAGTCATTCCACCAAAATCAGCAGCTAAAAACTCATCTTTAGTTTTGTGATTTAAAGCGATATCAGCTAATTGATTAGCTAGTGCTACGAAGTTTTCGTTTTTTCCAACGAAATCAGTTTCACAACCTAATACGATTGCAACACCAGAAGTGTTGTCTGCGTTAATTTTAGCGATAGCAGCACCTTCAGATGAATCTCTGTCAGCTCTTTTTTCTGCTACTTTTTGTCCTTTTTTACGTAGTACTTCAATGGCTTTATCAAAATCACCTCCAGCTTCAACTAAGGCTTTTTTACAATCCATCATACCAGCTCCAGTGGCTTGTCTTAATTTATTTACTTCTGCTGCTGTAATTTTTACAGTATTTTCCATAGTATTATAAAATTTAAAAAAGTCGTTTAATTATTAGTTTTTAAAGACAACAATTAGACGACTTGATTATGAGTAATTGTTAATTTATTCTTCTTCGTTAGTGGCAACAGGTGCTGCAACTACTTCAGGTTTTTTCTCAACTTTTGCTTCAGCTTTCACTTCCTTTTTTGCTGCTGGTGATTTTTCACTCTTAGCATCTTTTACAGCTTTGTCTGATTTTCTTTCAGCTAAACCATCTGCAACTGCTGATGTTACTACTGATAAGATTTTATTGATAGACTTAGATGCATCATCATTAGCAGGAATTAAGTAATCTACTTCACGAGGGTCAGAGTTTGTATCTACCATTGCGAAGATTGGAATGTTTAATTTTTGAGCTTCTTTGATTGCGATGTGCTCACGTTTGATATCTACAACAAATAATGCTCCAGGTAAACGTGTCATATCTGAAATAGAACCTAAATTCTTTTCTAATTTAGCTCTTTGACGATCTACTTGTAAACGTTCTTTTTTAGATAATGAGTTGAATGTTCCATCTTTCTTCATGCGATCAATCATAGCCATTTTTTTAACAGCTTTTCTAATTGTCACGAAGTTAGTTAACATTCCACCTGGCCATCTTTCAGTAATGTAAGGCATGTTTACAGCGCCTGCTTTTTCAGCAACGATGTCTTTAGCTTGTTTCTTAGTAGCTACAAATAAAATCTTCTTTCCAGAAGCAGCAATTTTATGCAATGCTTCAGAAGTTTCTTCAATTTTAGCTTGTGTTTTGTAAAGGTTGATGATATGGATACCATTACGTTCCATATAGATGTAAGGAGCCATATTTGGATCCCATTTTCTTGTCAAGTGACCAAAGTGTACACCTGCGTCAAGTAAGTCTTTTACTTCTACTTTTTCCATTTTGTAATTGTTTACGTTCTATTAAATTAGCAATGATAGAGTGGTTGCTTTCGCTCGCCTTTACCATTTAGATGCTAAACTGTACCTGAACTCGTTCCAGGATTTTATAATTATTGCTGAATTGGAAATTCAGCGGTTTTTTAATCTAAAGCTGTTCTGATGATTGACCAGAACAGCTTTTTAAATTTTTTATATTCCGAAGAAAAAAAAAAAAAAAAAAAAAGAATAGGATTAACGTTTCGAGAATTGGAATTTTTTCCTTGCTTTCTTCTGACCGAACTTCTTACGTTCAACCATACGAGGGTCTCTTGTTAATAATCCTTCTGGCTTTAATATTAGTCTGTTTTCTGCATCAATCTCGCACATTGCACGAGATAATGCTAAACGAATCGCTTCGGCTTGGCCTGTAATGCCACCACCATAAACGTTTACTGTAATATCAAAGTTGCCATCGTTGTTAGTCATGGTTAAAGGTTGGTTTACTTTATACTGCAATGTAGCAGTCGTAAAATAAGCCTCCATGTCTTTTTTGTTTACCGTTCCCGTGCCTTTTCCCTTAGCAAGTTACACACGAGCCACAGCCGTCTTTCTACGACCGATTTTGTGAATTACTTCCATTAGTTAACTTTGTTTAAGTCAATTGTTTTAGGTTTTTGAGCTTCATGTTTGTGCTCAGAACCTACAACAACATTTAGATTACGGAATAGCTCAGCACCTAATTTGTTTTTAGGTAGCATTCCTTTTACTGATT
>NZ_JBGCCX010000154.1:0-4565 GCF_045105015.1 Psychroserpens sp. | reverse complement strand
GATATTGCTCTTCTGTAGTCACTACCAATTCTCTTTTTCTAAACCCATTGCTACCAAAGGTTTGTGTTTCGCCAATCATTTTGATTTTTCCTTGTACTTCCATTCTCGTAATACTTATAATTAATTTATGTTATTGTTTTTTATGATAATAATAGTTTCCATGCACTATTAACATCACCATAGCTCAAATAATTTCTTGCTATTTTATGTTTTTGTCTATGAGACATTTCTCTAATATTTGGATAACGTTCACTTACATTATCTATAAAAGCTTCAACTTCGTCTTTAGTGGGTAATACTTCAACATTTCCTAACATTCCTAAATTATTACCTGTTAAAATCATACTGTTTTTAACTTCACTAGGCATACTATCAACTCCTATACCTAACGTAGATAATGGTTTAGGTATTTCAAAAAAACCGCTTTTAGCTCTATTATAATAACTTCCTCCTGCTCTGGCAACTAAATCTAACTTTTCTTGAACAATGACTTTGTTCTCATCCATTACAGAATCGTCAATATGAAATTTTACCACTTCACAAATGACTAAGTTTCCTGCACCTCCTTCAGTTCCTAATTCTATAATGTCATTTACGCGACATTCAAACTGTACTGGAGATTCAGCAACTCTAAATGGTTTTACAACATCAGAATCTAACATTGTCAAGCCAGATTTTTCAAATTCATTTACTCCTTTTGCATACTCAGTACTGCTTAAAGACATTTGTTGTACAATATCATAATTCACAACATTGATGACAACTTCTTTAGTTTCCTTAGCGTTTTCTAAAGTATGCTTAATAGTGTTATTTCTAACCCGTCGAGCCGGTGAAAAAATTAAAATTGGAGGATTGGCACTAAATACATTAAAAAAACTAAAAGGTGACAAATTAGGATTTCCATCAGAATCAATAGTACTAGCAAAAGCAATAGGTCTTGGTGCAACTGCACTTAACAAATAGCCGTGTAACCTTGCTGTTGAAATGTCTTTTGGATCAAAAGATATCATTTTGATTTTTAATTTTATTAATGAGAATGCAAATGTAACTATAATGCTAAAGTTATGAAAGTGATTTCCTTAACCTTAGAACAATATTATTAACATAAATCCTTTATATTTAAAATTCAAAATTAGACTTGATGGCTCAACCTTTAAATAGAAATCAAACACGATGGATTATCATTGTTGTTTCTTTAGTAATTATATCGTTGATACTTTGGAACACTTACTTATTCTTTCAAAGTTTTAAAGCAGAACAAAAAATAAAAATGGACATTTGGGCTGAAGCTCAATCAGAATTTCAAAAAGGGCTTTTAACTGATAATGTTAATCCTCTAATTGATAAAATCATTCTTTCAGATAGTTTAATCCCGAAAATATTGGTAACTAAGGAAAACTATATCAGTACTATAAATATTGATGAAAAACGGGTAAAAGACTCAACATACATTACTAACTTAATTAATGAATTTAAACGCCAAAACACACCTATTGAATTATCTTATATCAATCCCGAAACTAATACTAAAATTATTACAGGTAAACTCTATTATGGTGATTCAATTGTATTAAATAAACTCAAATATTATCCTTTAGCACTTTTAGTAATCATCTTTCTATTTGGAGCTGTAGCCTATTTCTTTTATAAGAGTTCTAAAACTGCAGATCAAAATAAATTGTGGACAGGTATGGCTAAAGAAACTGCACATCAAATTGGTACACCTTTATCTTCGCTTGTTGGGTGGACAGAAATCTTACGTTCTGAACATGTTAATCCTGATTATTTAATAGAAATTGAAAAAGACATTTCTAGATTACAAACCATTACAGATCGTTTTAGCAAAATTGGATCTATACCTAAACTTGAAAAAGCAGATATTGTTAAAGAAACTTTAGATTCCTATGAGTATTTAAAAGCTAGGTCTTCTAAACTGATTGACTTTGATATTTCTGCTCCAACAGAATCAATTATGGTTAATCTTAATCAACAATTATTTAGTTGGACCATTGAAAATTTAGTCAAAAACGCCATTGATGCTATGAAAGGAAAAGGACAATTAAAATTAGTGATTATTAATGATGGTAAATTTGTAAATATCCAAATAACAGATACTGGTAAAGGGATTTCGAAACAGCACTTTAATACTATTTTTCAACCAGGATATACTAGTAAAAAAAGAGGTTGGGGTTTAGGCTTATCTCTTGCAAAACGTATTATTGAAGACTATCACAATGGAAAAATTAAAGTTCTTAATTCAGATATGGGAAAGGGAACAACCATGCAAATTTCATTAAAACAATTGTCTTAACTTTAAAGTATGAAATCGCAAAACTATTTTACTTTAAGAGAAGTACAACTCCATAACAACTGTCCTGAATGTTACTCAAATGAAGGATTAGAATTAACATTTAAACAAAAATTTGTCGAAAATATTTTTTATAAAGCTATAACAGAAGATACTAAGTATGACATGCATTGCAACACATGTCAGACCAATATTTTCCCTGTACGTTGGACTAATGACATTGAGCAAGTTGTGAACTATCAGAAACGAGCAGTAAGTCCGAAACCAAAGTCTTTAAAACTAAAACAAGCTGGTTGGATTTTTGTACTTATTGATGTCTTATTATTTATCACAGTAATACTATTTGTAACTGGAGTTCTTTCTTTCTAATTACAAACGTGATGTAATTGAATGTGCAATAGCTTGGAATTCTTCTTCATTCAACTGAATCTTGTTTATAAACCTTGCATCTTCCATAGTGTTTAGAGGAATTAAATGCACATGTGCGTGAGGTACTTCTAATCCAATAACTGTCATTCCAACACGTTTACAAGGCATCGCTTTTTCAATAGCAATAGCAACTTGTCTAGAAAATTCTAAAAGACCATGATAAGAAGTTTCATCTAAATCAAACAATTTATCAACTTTCTTTTTTGGAATGCAAAGTGTATGGCCTTTTGCATTTGGATTGATATCTAAAAAAGCCAAATAATCTTCAGTTTCAGCAACTTTATAACACGGAATTTCACCAGAAATGATTTTTGTGAAAATAGATGCCATAGATTGAATTGTTAAGAGTGTATGTAAATATAAAAAGATTCCTCTTTTGAAGGAACCTTTTTATAATATATTAATGAGATTCCTGCCATAGCAGAAATTAATTATCTTGAAATTTCTAATACATCAAATTTCATAACACCATTAGGTACTTGAACCTCTGCTACTTCTCCAACAGACTTACCCAACAAACCCTTTCCAATAGGTGAATTCACAGAGATTTTCCCAGAAGCCAAATCAGCTTCTCCGTCTGCTACTAAAGTATAGGTCATTTCCATACCATTGGTCTGGTTTTTTATTTTAACAATAGATAACACTAACACTTTAGAGATATCCATTTGAGATTCATCAATAACACGAGCTCCAGCTAAAGTTTCTTCAAGTTTAGAAATTTTCATTTCTAACATTCCTTGCGCTTCTTTTGCTGCATCATATTCGGCATTTTCACTTAAATCACCTTTATCTCTAGCTTCAGCAATGGCTTGAGATGCTCTTGGCCGCTCTATGTCTTTTAATTGTTTAAGTTCGTCTCTCAACTTTTTTAAACCTTCAGGAGTATAATAAGATACTTTACTCATAATTCATTCGTTTATTAATAAAAAAGATTCCGAATCACAACGAAAACTATGTTCATTGCGAGTGTTCGGAATAAAAAAATCTCGCTGACACGAGATTTGTTATACAAAGATACAAAATATTTATTTCAACCTTTTAATTATTGTAAATTGCCACTCAAAATAAACAAGTCAATGAAAAAACTTATATTCATTTTATCACTCTTACTCTTAGTAACCTGTAAGAATGACGATGACAATAATAATAATAACATAAACAATTGTAATTTTTTGCAAAATATTGGTGTTAATAGAGCGATTAATTTGAATTTACCTCAGTTTAGTCAATTACAATTTACCTCTGAAATTGTATTCATTCCTAATGAAGGTAATGGAGGTATTTATGTTATTAACGTTGGTGGAAGCTTTAGGGCTTATGATGCATTTGATCCAAATCATATTCCAGAAAATTGCTCTTTTATGAGCAGAACTGGAACTTTCGTGACTTGCGGCTGTGATGATGCAAATAGTTATAATTTGTTTACTGGATTTTCTGATGGAGGGCAACTCCCTTGTGCACTACAAGAATATCGTGTTACAGCTAATGGAAATGAATTAACAATTTCAAATTAATTAAATTACTCTCAATAAAAAACTCCCAAGCTTATCGCTTGGGAGTTTTTGTTTTGTGTTTCTCTTAAAATTTTAGCGTCGCACCAATTAAAAAATTAGTTGTAGCCTGAGGATAAAAACCTGCACCTTCAATTGTTGAAATTGTTCCAGGGTTTGTAAAGTCATCATCAAAAGTGAAGTAATAACCGTTAGAAACATACTTTTCATTAAAGATATTATTGACTAAACCTGTGATTACTATTTCATCAAAAATTGATTTAGGCATAATCGAGTAAGACAGATTAAAATCATTTACAAAGAAACTGTCTAACTTT
>NZ_JBGCCX010000153.1:0-5830 GCF_045105015.1 Psychroserpens sp. | reverse complement strand
ACTTTCATTAATGCGATAATCTTTTTAGCTGGAATCACTTTTAATAAATTTTCTACGAGGTCTGCTTTAAGTTCTTGTTGCTCTTTTTCAAAAGCTAATAAATCGTTTAATGCATTTTTAGCTTCGGTATCACTAATGGTTTCAATATTTAAATTACGACGCTTTTCACGACCATTTATTCGAAGCATTTCCATTTCTTTTTCATGAGCATTATAAATTGGCCAAAATTGTTGAGCTTCCTCAGTAGTAAGATCTAACTTTTCAGTTATGAAAGCAATTTTTTGAGCTTTGATGCGCTCTTTCATTTTACCATTAGGTTGCGCAAATGTGGTAATGGTTAAAAAGCAGACTAATATTGTTATAATTAACTTCATATTTAATTTGTGTTTATTGTAAAAGTTCTTCTATATCTGTGTTTTCAAGAAGGTAGTCTTCTAGATTATCTTCATTGTAATTAGTTTCTGAAATGATAAAATCATCTTCTAAAATTTCTGCTTCTGTAAGTAATTCAGCTAATTCATAACTATCTAAATCACTGTCTTCAAAGTAAGCTTCAACCATTTCTACAGAAATGTCATCTGCTGATTCATTACTTATAAAAATAGAAAATAATAAAATTAAAGAGGCAGCTATTCCTGCGATGTAATAAAAAGATTGTCTTAATTTAATTACAGGTTTGTCATCCTTTATCTGTTTTAAGACCTTGTCATCAAAACTTTCAAAGTAATTATCTGGAACTTTAAATCCTGAAGTTTCTTTCTCTAAAGCCGACTCTTTTTCTGCTAAACGTTCCTTGAGTTTTGTGTCAAACGAGTCAAAATAGTTATCAGGTGTTTTAAAACCAGCAGATTTAATATATTCTATTTTCTTGTGTTTCATTTTTTATATTTCGCATTAAACGAAATCTTTGTTTAATATAAGACTAATAGTTTCCTTAAACGTTTAATCTTTAGTTAAAAAGGCTTCAATTTTTTTTACCGCTAAATGATATGATGCTTTTAGTGCGCCTTCACTTGTGTCTAAAATTTCTGACATGTCTCTATATTTTAAATGTTCAAAATATTTCATATTGAACACCAATTGCTGTTTATCTGGTAAAGTAGCAATTGCCTTTTGTAATTGAATTTGAATCTCATCGCCTTCAAAGTATACGTCTGCCTGTAAATTATTAATGGTTTTGTTTTGATATTCTTCTGAAGATAAATGTAATCGCTTCGAATTTTTATTGATGTGTGTAATAGATTCATTAGTTGCTATACGATACATCCAAGAATACAATTTACTATCACCTTTAAAATTATGAATGCTTCTGTACACTTTTATAAATGTATTCTGAAGTACGTCATCTGCATCGTCATGAGATTTTACAATGTGCCTAATGTGCCAGTATAAGCGTTCTTTATATAGTTGTAATAACTCATTGAAGGCAACTTCTTTGGTGTCTTTTGATATTAATCTCTGAATAAAATCTTGTTCTTCCTTCAAAAACTCATTTTTTCTTTAGACTCATGAAAATAGTAAAAGTTTAATGAAAAAATATTTATTTACTAATCATCTGTAAAACAATGCATTATAATCATTTTTATCGATAAAGTGTTAAATAAATACGATGAAATGCATTTTTTTCTTGTTTGAACCGTTTATTTGTTTTATGTTTGCTTCAGCTTAACCTACTTAGTTATATATTACCAGTGTCCCCAAATCTGGTAATAGAAATGAAAAGGACACAATTTATATTGTGTCCTTTTCTGATTAAAATAGTTATAATATGTTTTATTCGAAGCTTTGCATGTCTACTAATTTCTTATAAACACCATTTTTTGCTAAGAGTTGATTATGATTTCCTTGCTCGGCAATTTCTCCTTTTTGCATGACGATGATTTCATCAGCATTTTGAATGGTAGATAATCTATGTGCAATAACAATAGACGTTCTATTTTTCATCATATTTTCTAGTGCAACTTGAACTAAACGTTCACTTTCAGTATCAAGTGCAGATGTTGCTTCATCAAGAATCATAATTGGCGGGTTTTTAAGTACAGCTCTAGCAATACTAAGACGTTGTTTTTGTCCGCCAGAAAGTTTACCTCCTGAATCTCCAATATTTGAATCTAATCCGTCTTTTAAATCTTTTACAAATTCCCAAGCGTTGGCAATTTTTAAAGCATCAACAATCTCTTCATCTGTGGCATCTTCTTTTCCAATAAGAATATTATTTCTAATGGTATCATTAAATAATATTGAGTCTTGAGTCACTAGTCCCATTAAACCTCTAACAGAGTGTTTGGTCATGTCTCTAATATCTATACCATCAATTGTGATACTTCCTTTATTGACATCATAAAAACGGGTCACTAGATTAGCAATTGTAGATTTCCCACTTCCTGATTGGCCAACTAAAGCGATACTCTTTCCTTTTGGAACGCTAATAGTAAAATTTTTGAGTACAAAGTCGTCTTCATACTTAAATGAAATATCATTTATTGCAATCTCTGATGTGAAATCAGTTTTGTTAATTGCGTCTGCTTTATCTTTTAATGGACTATCGGTTTCTAAAATTTCTAAAATACGATCTGCTGCTGCATTTCCAGCTTTTACTTTGTAACTCGCTTTACTAATAGCTTTAGCTGGAGTTAAAATTTGATAGGCTAATGCCATATATCCAATAAAAGCACCTCCAGAAAGTGTTTGATCCACCATTACCATTTTTCCACCATACCATAATAAACATGCAATAGTAGCAATTCCTAGAACTTCACTAGTTGGTGATGCTAAGTTTTGTCGGTTAGTTAAGGTATTAGAAAATTTAAAAAAGCGACTTGTAGATTCTTGGAATTTGGAATTAAATCGTTTTTCAGAATTAAACCCTTTAATCACTTTTAAGCCTCCAAGTGTTTCTTCTAGTGTCGATAAGAAGACACCTTGTTCACGTTGTACGCGTTCTGATTTTCTTTTTAAACTTTTTCCGATTCGCGAAATAATAAAACCTGCAATAGGAATAAAAATAAAAACGAATATGGTAAGTTTAGTAGAAATCAAAAACATAGTAATAATTGAAAAAAGAATTGTTAATGGTTCTTTCACAATTAACTCCAGCACAGAAAGCATAGAGCTTTTAACTTCACCAACATCTCCAGAAATACGAGCAATGATGTCACCTTTACGTTTTTCTGAATAATAAGAAATTGGTAAGGCGATTACTTTATCATAGACTTCATCTCTAATATCTTTAAGAATCCCATTTCTCAAAAATGTAATGAAGAATAATGCTAAATAGTTGAATAAATTCTTAAACAAGAACATGGTAATAATCAAAACAATCATGTACAATAAAGCACGTTCTGGTCCGTCATTTTCAGTTGTAGTTGTTACTAAATAATTCAGATAGGTTTCAGCATAATCTTTTACATCTCCAATAGCTTCGTAAGAAGGTTTGTCAAATACTTTTTCTCCTTCACCAAAAAGCACATTAATCATTGGCATTAAGGATACCATAGCTAAAGTGCTAAACAACGCATAAAAGACATTGCATAGGATATTTAATATCGCATAACGCTTATATGGAAGTAAAAATCGGGAAAGTTTTTTTATATAATCCATTAGTTTAATTTCATATCCTTTAGGATAGCATCAATTCTGGTTTCCAATTTTTGTTCCGTAGTATTAAATGCTGACACATTGTCTAAGGTTGTATTTACACTAATATAAAACTTAATTTTAGGTTCTGTGCCACTTGGTCGTAATGCTATTTTACTACCATCTTCAGTGTAGTAGATGAGTACATTAGATTTAGGAACATCAATAGTGCTTTCTTTTCCAGTTGTAAAATCTTTAGAAATAGATAATTGATAATCTTCTACTTTTACCACTTTTGAACCATTAACATCTTGTAATGGGTTTTTACGAGCATCAATCATCATTTGTTTGATTTCTTGAGCACCTTCAATACCTTTTTTGGTTAGAGAGACTAAGCGTTCTTTATAAAAACCATGTTCTAGATATAATTCTATTAGTTCCTTGTAGACAGAAATACCTTTGGCTTTAGCTTGTGCTGCAATTTCACATGCAAGTAAAGTTGAGGTGACAGCATCTTTATCTCTAACAAAATCACCAACCATAAATCCAAAACTTTCTTCACCACCTCCAATAAAATCCATTGTAGGGAAGTCTTTAATCATTTTTGCAATCCATTTAAAACCTGTCAATCCAATTTTACACTCAACATTGTAAGCATTTGTTAATACCGACATCATTGGTGTAGATACTATTGTAGAACCAACAAATTGATTACCATTAATTCTGTTGCTATTTATCCATTGTTTTAATAGGAAATTAGTCATTAAGATCATGGTTTGATTTCCATTCAGTATGACCAATTCACCATCAAGATTTCTAACAACAACTCCTAATCGATCACAATCAGGATCTGTACCGATTACAATATCACCATTAGTTCTCTCTGCAAGTTCAATTGCCATTTTTAAGGCCTCAGGTTCTTCAGGGTTTGGTGATTTTACAGTTGGGAAATCACCATTAGGTTCACGTTGTTCTTCAACAATATTCACATTGGTATAACCAGCGCGTTTTAATGTTTCAGGAATCGCAGTAATTGATGTTCCATGAAGTGAAGTGAAAACAATATTTAAGTTTTCTTTAGCTTGCTGAGAGGTATTAAAACTTCCATTTTTAACAGATTCATCAATAAAGACATCATCAACATCTTTACCTATGTAATGAATTAAATCTTCATTAGCTTCAAATTTAATTTCGGAATAATCTAAGCTATTAATTTCGGATATAATTTCCGCATCTTGAGGAGGAACAAGTTGTCCTCCATCTTGCCAATATACTTTGTATCCATTGTATTCAGGAGGATTATGAGATGCTGTTAATACAATTCCGCAGTGACAATTTAAATGTTTTAAAGTGAAAGATAATTCGGGAGTTGGACGCAAATCTTCAAAAAGAAAGACTTTAATTCCATTAGAAGAAAACACATCAGCAACTACTTTGGCAAGACTTTTACTATTGTGTCTGCAATCAAATGCAATCGCAACTTTAAGTGTTTCATTAGGGAACGATTGTTTTAAGTAATTACTTAAGCCTTGCGTGTTTTTTCCAAGTGTAAATTTATTAATTCTATTGGTGCCAATTCCCATGACACCACGCATTCCACCAGTTCCAAATTCAAGATCTTTATAAAAGCTTTCTGTAAGTTCTTTAGTGTCGTTAGCAATTAAATCCTTTATATAGTTTTTTGTCTCATCATCAAACGTTGGAGTTAACCATGTGTTTACACGTTCTAAAAGTTGAGGTTCAATGTATTTCATAGTTTATAAAGTATAATATAAAAGTAAGTTTTTCAAAATGTACTATTTGTAAAGCTAGTCTTGACTTTACAGGTTTAATTTTTGCTTTATGAGGTAACGTTGTTTGTTTTCTTTGGTTCTTAAAAAGATTTCACCTAAGAATCCGGCAATAAATAGTTGACTACCAATAATCATTGTAGCGAGCGCAATATAGAATTGTGGTCGTTGGGTGATTAGTCTTCCTGTAGGATTTAAGAATAATTTATCAATTCCAAGATATAAAGAAAACATAAAACCAATACTAAACATTATGACACCTAATGCACCAAAAAGATGCATTGGTCTTTTTCCAAATTGAGAAATAAACCATATGGTTAATAAATCTAAAAAGCCATTAATAAATCGGTCCATTCCAAACTTGGTTTCACCATATTTACGAGCTTGATGTTTTACAATTTTTTCACCAATATTGGTGAAGCCAGCATTTTTTGCTAGTACAGGGATATAGCGATGCATTTCTC
>NZ_JBGCCX010000152.1:0-19638 GCF_045105015.1 Psychroserpens sp. | reverse complement strand
AAAACGAAATTAATATCCTTTTTTAGGTCTCTAACATTTGCCATAATAATTTAAATTTATTTGCTACAAAATTACACATAAACTTCTAGAAGTTTTGCATTCGTAGACGTTATTTTATAGGTTTCTATTGTCGCTGGAATTAAAACAGTTTCACCTTTTTTAATAAGTTCTGAAGCGTGTTCAGTGACAATCAAGGCTTCACCTTCAACACACATGTAAATAAAGAATGAATCCTTATCATTTAGTTTCAATATTGAATCGGTTACGTGAAGAAAACTTGTTTTAAAATAAGGACAATTAACCATTTCATTTGAGGTGTTTTTGTCCTTAGTATAATCCACTCTAAAATTATCATACATATCAAAGTCAAAGGCATCAATGGCTAAATCGTTGTGCAATTCACGTTCATTACCTTGATCATCAACACGATCCCAATCATAAACTCTGTATGTGATATCACTTGTTTGCTGAATTTCAGCAAGCAATACTCCTGCGCCAATGGCATGCACTCTTCCAACTTCAATGAAATAGGTATCTCCAGTTTTTACTCTGTCGAAATTTAAAATTTGAGTGAGTGTTTTATTTTCTAAATGCTTCAGATATAAATCTGGTGTCATTTTTTTATTAAAGCCAACAATTAGATTAGCATCATCATCTGCTTGCATCACATACCACATTTCTGTTTTCCCGAAGGAATTGTGTCGTTTAGCTGCTAATTCGTCATTAGGATGCAGCTGGATAGACAAGTCTTCTTTGGCATCAATAAATTTAATTAATAATGGGAATTTATCGCCAAAAGCTTTATAGTTCTTATTCCCAACTAAAAATCTTTGATATTTTGCTAAAAGTGATTTTAACGATTCACCTTTTAATCTGCCATTTGCAACAATTGAAGTATCTCCATCAACATCACTGATTTCCCAACTCTCACCAACATTTGAAAGATTTGAGTCTTTATCAAGTAATGTTTTTAATTTATTTCCTCCCCAGATTTTATCTTTTAAAATAGGTTCAAATTTTAAAGGGTACAAAAGATTTTCCATGGTTTATAAGCCAGAATAGGTTACAAAATTACGTGGTGTTTCATATAACGTAATTTCTAAATCAAAATCTAGATTTAATTTTGGTTTGATCTTATTATAAATCACAACAACTATATTTTCAGCGGTAGGATTTAGGTCTTTAAATTCTGGAACTTCTATGTTAAGATTTTTATGATCGAAAGCATCTTCCACTTCAGATTTAATAATGTCTTTTAAGACTTTCATATCAATCACATATCCTGTTTCAATATCGATATTTCCAGTAACACTAACAATAAGTTCGTAGTTATGACCATGAAAATTTGGATTGTTACACTTGCCGAAAATCTCTTCATTTTTTTCAAAACTCCAATCCTTTCTGTACAAGCGATGTGCTGCATTAAAATGTGCTTTTCTGTGTACATTAACTCTCATTTGTTAGTAATGTTTATGTGTTCGTAAAATTTATCAAATATAATCTTAAACCATTCTGTGTAGTGTTCTGGTTGTAATTCAATATCTACTTTTACAGCTTCTAATGGCATCCATTTCCAACCTTCAACTTCTTCAGGATTAATTACAGGTTCATTATTATAAGTTCCAACCATAACATGATCGTATTCATGTTCTGTTAACCCATTATCAAAAGGTGCTTTATATATGAAAGATATTGTTTCTTTTAGAGGTGTAACAAATCCCATTTCTTCTTGTAAACGACGTTTTCCTGCATCCAAATTAGTTTCACCATCACGTTGGTGACTGCAACATGTATTTGTCCAAAGTAATGGCGAATGATATTTATGCTTAGCGCGTTGCTGAAGCATCAATTCATTATTATCATTAAAAACAAATACTGAGAAGGCACGATGCAAAATCGCTTTTTCGTGCGCTTCCATTTTAGGCATTGTGCCTATTTGCTCATCATTTTCGTTGACAAGAATTACATGTTCTTCTTTCATAGCAAACAAAAATAACAACTAAATATCTAATAATGGACTAGAAACAAAAAAGCTGCCTTAAAAAAGACAGCTTTTAACGTTTATTTAATAGATAGCACTACATCTTTACGATAATGAATTCACTACGTCGGTTTAATTGATGTTGTTCTTCAGTACAATCAGACTCATTAGTTGGTTCACAACCACAATCGTTAACCAATTGAGATTCACCATAACCTTTGGCAGTTAGTCTACCTGCTTCAATACCATTGCTAATTAAGTATTGTCTTGTAGATTTTGCTCTACTATCTGATAATCTTAGATTATATTCAGCTGGAGCTCTACAATCTGTGTGGCTTCTTATATCAACTACCATTGTTGGGTATTGTTTCATTACAGCTAATACTTTTTGTAATTCAACTTCAGCGTCAGGACGAATATTAGACTTATCAAAATCAAAGTAGATTATTGGTATATTTAAAGTTTCAGCTAAATCTGTACCTTCAGTAATACCTTTGACATCTTTTTCTAATGTAGGATTAATTATAAGATCTTGTTTCCTTTTAGGAGTTGTAAAACGCTCCTCTACAGTTTCGTAATCTTCAGCTTCAATTCTAATCAAATACTCTTTTTCACATTCAAGCTTTTCAAACTTATAAGCACCATCATCACCAACAGTTTGAGAATTTAGCGCTTCGCCTTCAGCATCTAGTAAAGTAACTCTGGCTCCAACAATAGGTGTTTGTGTTTCTTGGTCACTAACGATACCTTCAACTATTTGTTCACAATCAGGAATTATAAAGGTATAGATATCATCATCTCCTTTTCCACCATCTCTATTAGAAGTAAAGAATCCTTCTTTTGTTGCGATGTTTTCGTAGTAAGCAAAATCATCCATTGGACTGTTAATTGGACGTCCAACATTTTCTAAAATAAGCTGCTGATTTGATTCTTTTCGTTTTTCAAATTCTCTAATTACAAATACATCTAGTCCTCCTAAACCACTAAAACCGTTAGAAGAAAAGTATAAATCACCTTCTGAATTTATGAACGGAAAAGATTCATGACCTTCTGTATTTATTGAAGATCCTAAATTAACAGGATCTCCTAGAGTTCCATCTTCTTTGATTTCAACTTCAAAAATATCAGATTTACCTAGTGTACCTTCCATATCTGAAGCAAAGTACATTTTAGTACCTGATAGATTTATTGTTGGATGTGCTACACTATATTCATCACTATTAAAATGTACAGATTCAACATTTGACCAGTTACCTTCATCTAAGGTAGCTCTAAAAAGTTTTAATCTATTGGTACCATCTTCACTCTTTTTATATTTTTTATTGTGATAATTATTTCTAGTAAAATACATCGTTTCATCATCTGGCGTAAACGCTGCAGATGACTCATGGAATTTACTATTAACTTGAGCGTTATAAGCATTAGCACCAGAATATGAACCATCTTCTTGTTTATCAGCTGTGAATAAATCTAAGAAAGGTTGTTCGTTCCACTTGTATTTTTTTCCGCCACCTCTAGCTGAAGCGTACACCAATTGATCTTGATATTGTGTCGTTCCGAAATCAGATACATCAGTATTAATGTCCATGTTTTTTATTTCAAAATCTCGACTTGCTTCATCAATCTTAGATAAATAGTCTACGGTTGAAGCAAAAGCTCTTCCTCTAAGATCGCTTCGATCTGCTTCATGGAATTTATTCATCCACTTATCTGATTCAGTATAGTTTTCAATAGATTTTAAAGCTTGCGCATATCTAAAATAATATTCAGGATCTACATTTTCGTTCATCGCCATCAATTCACCATACCATTGCGCAGCTTCTTTCATCTGATTATTGAAATAAAATGAATTAGCTAGCTTCTGAAGTAATTCAACAGATTTAAAACCATTATTAGCTACTTCTAGTAAAATCTCACTAGTTTTCACATAAGCCAAATTATCGTATTCCTTTTTAGCCTGTCTAACTTTGCCTTTTTGCGCATAGCCCATTGTAATAAAAAAGCTTAGGGCTAATACAGAGAGTATATTTTTTGTTTTCATAATCATTTTTTTAGAAGAATCTAGGAGATAATATTCTACCTAATTTTTGCATTTCAAAACGTAACATAATTTCATGTGAACCACTATTGTAGTTATTTAAATTGGTAGTTGTAGCATCATACGAATAGCCTAGATACAAACCATCAGTTACTTGAAATCCAGCTAACCCACTAAAGGAATCATCCCATCTCCAAGCAACTCCAAGAGTAAATTTTTTATTAATTAAAAAGTTTGCTGAAACATCTGCAATTAAAGGCGCTCCAGAGACTGCTTTTACTAGAGCAGCTGGTTTAAATTGTGTATTTTCGCTTAAGTCGAAAACGTATCCAGCTATTAAGTAATAATGCATTCTTTCTCTAGCAACAGATTCTTGGAAATCATCATAATGATCTGTATTTAAAAAATTAGGTACAGATAATCCAACATACCATTTTCTATTATGCAAATACAAACCAGCTCCAATCGTTGGAGAAAACAAACTAATATTTTCTCTAAATGCTGCATCATTTTGATTTTGAAAACGTCCTTTGCTCCAATCAGTATCTAATAAATGAGCTCCACCTTTTACACCGAAAGATAACTTAGTCAAAGACTCATTTATTTGAATCGTATATGAAAAGTTAGCATCAATATAGGTTTCGTTAGCTGGACCAAGTGCGTCATTAACAATAGATAGGCCTAGACCAATCTTATCATTTCTAAGTGGTGCATGGATTCCTAAAGTTTGTGTTTTTGGTGCACCATCTATACCAACCCACTGAGTACGATATAAACCAGTAACACTAAGTACTTCTCGCTGTCCAGCGTAAGCAGGATTAACACTCATAGTGTTATACATATACTGCGTGTACTGAGGGTCTTGCTGTGCAAAACTAGTATTAATAGTTAGTGCACAAAACACTAACAGTATTAATCCTTTAACTAATGATGATTTTTGTATCATTTTAATATTGTTTTAAATCTTGCCTTAATTTTATCTTGTTAAGTATAACCATCCTACTCGTGGTTCTGAACCATCACCTAAGTCAATTACATAATAATATGTACCAACTGGTAATTGATCAGATTCATTAAGAACTGCTCTTCCGTTAGACGTTCCGTTCCAATCATTTCTATATCCTTTTTTAGTATAAACTATATTTCCCCAACGGTTATAGATTTCTAATTTATTATTCGGGAAGGTTTCTATACAATCTATAATAAATGTTTCGTTAGCACCATCTCCATTAGGAGAGAACTCATTATAAATGGTTAAACAAATTGGGTTTACTGAAGCTGAAGCTTCATTGTTACTTATATTGATATCCATACCACCAACAAAACTTGAAATTGATGCTGTGTTTAAGTAATCTCCAAAACCTAGAACTTCAACAGTGATTTGAAGCATAGCAACTTCACCAGGATCAAGATCACCAATATCCCAAAGACCTGTAGTATCAGAATAAATACCATTATTAGCTGTAATCATAGAACTTACAAATGAATAACCACTAGGAATCACTTCTTCAATAACCACACCAGTAGCAGTTACAAAACCTTCATTAGTTACTGTGATTGTAAATACTACATTATCTCCAATTAGAGGCTCAAGAATATCAACTTCTTTCATTACAGATAGATCAAAATCAGAATCTGTTTCTGTTATTGTTGGATCATCATCACTTGTTGCATCTGCTGGATCATCACTTTCATCACTAATTGTTGTTCCTCCAGGGCTATCTCCTTCAGCTACAGCAATATTTTGAACACCTCCAGCATCAACATCATCTTGTGTGAGTGTATAACTCGCTATATAAGTTGCTGTTTCACCTACTAATAATAATCCTTCAATATTATCTGAATTTAATGGATCAAATGTTACTGGAGAATCTAAAGTGAGTACAAAACCATTTAAATCTGTTAAATCATCACTAGCAATAATCACATTATTCAAAGTGACATTACCAGTATTGGTTACTTCAATTGTATAGTTAATTATATCACCAACTCCAATTACATTGTCACCATTAACATCAACAACCATATCTGTTTTTATAACTTCTAGAATTGGTAGTTCTGGTATTAGTGTTTCGGTTGGATCATCTGGATCACCATCACCATCTGGATCTACATCCTCGGTATCGTTTGGATCATCACTATCATCATCTACTGTAGTGCCTGCTGGACTTGTTCCTTCAGCTACAACAATATTAATAACTCCACCTGAATCCGCATCATCTTGTGTAAGTGTATAACTTACTAAATAAGTTGCTGACTCTCCTACTGATAGTGTTCCTTCAATATTGTCTGAATTTACTGGATCAAATACTGGTATTAATGTTACAGTATTTCCATCTAAATTTACTAATGTATCATTAGGTACAACTCCTGTTAAAGTTACATTTCCAGTATTCTCTAATGTTATTGTGTAGTTTATTACATCACCTGCGCCTAAAACTCCATCTCCATTATCTACCACTACTGCACTCTTCTCAGCTATAATAATTGGGTCTTCACAACCATCAACATTAGGATCTATAGAACTGATGTCATTTTGTTGACCAGAAGAGCCACCTACTTGAGGAATACCACTAGCATCAACAACATCGCCAAGAGAGTCATCACCGTCTAAAATAGATTCAGTAAATCCACCATCACCTTCAACAGCATCAGGGCATCCATCATCGTCACTATCTGAATCTAAATGGTTTGGAATTCCATCTTCATCTGTATCAAACAAAGTAGTAATCGGATTATTAAAATTATTAACACAATTAAACTCCACACTATGTCTTCTAGTCACAGGGTTATTAGCAGTAATTACACTTACACCAAGTCTTATCGTTTGACTAGATGTATTTAAATATCTTGTAGAATAATTTGTAGAAGGATTAGTGTTAGACGTACCTGGAAAATTAACATTACTTGATGTACCAACAATCCATGGACTTTCATCAGTAATAGTAATTTCTGAAGGGTTATCAAGTGTATAACTGATTGGGTATTCAGTCCAGTTTTGTTCTAATATATCAGAATTGCCATCAAGATCATTAAAATTAATAAATAACTCAGGGATCACTACAGGTGTAGTTGTACCAGACTGAACAAAATCAAATTGATATTCAATAAATGGTTTCTGACCTGCTGGCACATTTCCAACACGAGTTTCAGGTTTAAAAAATGTTGGATTTGATGAATTTTCATCAATAACCGTTATAAAACAGTTGTATATTTCATTAATAGTAACTAAAGCATCAATACCAGGAGCTACAGATGAAAATCTAAACGTTTCACCTTCTAATATTGAAATTAAAAATCCATCTCCGACTTCTTCAGTTGGAGCATTACTAAAATCTAGAGTTGTTTGACCACCACAGATTGGTTGGCTGTTAACTGTATTACCTTGTTCTACCGTATCTAAAAGCCCATCATTGTCATCATCAAGATCACATCCGTCTGCATATAAATCACCATCGTTGTTTTGAGTATCATCAAATCCAGGACATTGATCATTATCATTACTTATACCATCTCCATCGTCATCACATTCTAAAGAAGTTATAAGAGGATTTGTTGAGCTAATATCATTTTGCTGACCACTAGAAGCACCTACTTGTGGAACTCCGTTCGCATCAACAGTATCACCTAAACTGTCTTCCATATCTAAATCAGCTAATGTGAATCCACCATCACCTTCAAGTGCATCTGGACATCCATCATTATCGCTATCAGAATCTAAGAAATCAGGAATACCACCACCATCTAAGTCTTGACAAAGTTCAACAACAATATTATCTAATCTAATATCATCAGAAACACCAGCACTTGCTGAAAATGCTCTAATACTTATGTTTGCTGTACCAGTTGGAGAAACAAAGAAGAATGTTTGTGTTGCGAATGTATTAACTCCACCATTATCTGCTTGAATTTCTGTAGCAGTTTTACTGTAGACTATAGTTCCATCAATAGAAACTTCTAAAGTTGCATCAATTGGACTCGAAGCATCAGCTGCATCTTGAAAAGTAAAAGCAGTTATAACATCTTCATATACCGTAAAAGTTTGCTCAAAAGTTGAATCTGAATTATCTGCTGTAAATCTAGCGATTCCTCCACCTATTCCAGATCTAAACCAATCTGTATCTCCAGATTCAGTCCATCCTGTAGCTAAGTTTGATACAAAATCACCGTTTACTAAAGCATTTGTGGCATTACATTCAACAGAATCTAAAAGCCCATCATTATCATCATCTAAATCACAACCATCTGGAACTAAATCGCCATCTATATCTGCCGTATCGTCAAATCCTTCACATATATCAGAAGCATTTGGAACTCCATCATTATCACAATCATTAGTTGGAAAATCTAAACATACTCCAACAACTATAATCACATTTGCAACATCACAAATAGTATTATTAGCATCTAGACAAATTGTATATTCTAAGGTATAAGTCCCTGGAATGCTATCAGCTGGAACATCTATTGTGCCATCTGAATTAATAGTTACACCTGTAAGACCACCATCATCACTGATGCTTATGTTATCATCTATATTAGTATCATTAGCACTTGACCCATTTGCATCATCTACAGTGTTTCCATTATCAGCAAAAACACTTAAGGTTGTACCTCCAGTAACAGGGTTAATTGGTAAAGAACTAAAATCATCATCTTGAGCAGTAATTGTTGCACAGCCCGGCGCATTTAAGGGATCAGTTACATTTAAATTAGTCCCTAATGAATAATCAACACCTAATTCTGTAACCAAACCATTAATAAGGTTTATTGCTGCTGGATCAGGCTCTCCAAATTGCCCATCATCACTACCAGCTGCAGTTGGACTAGAATACGCTTCATTTGCATCTGGACAACCATCACCGTCACTATCAGTGTCTTGAAAATTTGGACCATCATTATTTGCAGGATCACTATCTGGAGGTGTTGTCGTTTGTGCTGTATCATCTGCTCCATTTCCATCTAAATCTTCAAACGTAAATGTTCCATTAGTATCGTTACTATCTATAACACCGTCGTCATTAGTGTCTAGAGCACCATTACCTGCTTCATCAACATCATAAATTCCATCATTATCAGCATCTAAATCAAAAATATCATCAACACCATCATTATCTGTATCTAGAGTTATACAATATTCTAATTCGTAAAATTGCATAGTAACATTACCCGAATTACCATTGTTTTTACCAACTGTTATTCTTATTGTATCAACAGGACCATTCATTGTTACTCCAATACTATTGAAAGGTGCATTTGCTCCACCAGCACTACTTACCGCACTCTGTCCATTTATGGCAACATTAGCTCCCAAATTAATATCAGTTAATTGTACAGGAACATTTTCCGAACCATTTGAAGCAACAAAATCAGCTCTATCAGCATTATCTAGTCCGCCAAATTTGAAGTTTACATTATATACAGGTTCAGAAAACGTATACGTATATTCTGCAACATCTCCATTTGGAAAATCAGTATTATTAGGCTGTGTATTTACATATTCACCATCTGGTAATAAACCTACTGTATTTTGATTAGACACACCACTATTCCAAGTTGCCGAACCTCTTAATACATAAGCTAATGTAACATCAACTCCCGAAAAAGGAAATAAATTACTAACAGACTCTGATACATCTACTACACCTGTATTATCAGAAAACGTTTGACTTAAAGCGACAGGCCCAGAAGAACAATCTAATTCATAGATATCAAGAATTCCATCATTATCATCATCATCATCACAAGCGTCTGCAATTAAATCACCATCGTTATCTAGACCATCATCACCATCAGGACAGGTGTCTGAAGTATTTGGAACTCCATCACCATCATCATCAGGTTCTGTGATAATAAATACTTTACCATCACCATGATCGTTAGTAGCAGCAGTAAGCTGTATACTTGTAATTGTTGAACCGACAGGAGCTACATCACTTAATGTAAATATTGCAATACCAATAGTACCACCATTATCAATTAATCTATCACTTAGCCAATAATCTGAGCCAGGACTTGGAGGATTAACTGACCCTGGAGTACCTGGTGTACTTCCATTAGTACCAGTTCCTCCATAACCCCATTGGGTACTATCTTCATTTACAAAAGTTTCACCTAATGATTGTGTAGCTCCTCCACCTGCTGGAGTGCCAAAAACCTCGATATGAAAGCAGTTATTAGCATTTCTCTCGGTAACTACAATAATACCATTAGCGGTAGATTTGATACCTGGTGTGTAGGATAAAGTTTGTCTTTGAGCAGTAGTCGTTGCTTCATTTGGAGTTCCATCAGCTACTGTAAAATTATCACAAATTTCTTGACCGTTTCCATTTGCCTCGAAGTAATGATTTAAATTTAAATCTTTAAATGCAGCCAAAGCCGAAGCATTCCAAGTAGGATCTGAACTATCATTTTCAGTAAACCCACCATTTAATCTAATATTGTTTGCTCCGTCACCAGTTGGACCAATTTGTGTTAAAGCGTAACCACTTGGTACTCCCAAATTGAAATCACTATATACATCTCCATCGATAGTGATGCTTTGCAATACAGTAGCATCATCAGGATTAGTTTGTGGAGTAAGTGGATCCCATTGAAAAGTCACTCCTGACTGTATACTTGGAGCATTTGTCTGAGCAACTACTGTTATTAATGAAAAAACACCAAATACAATTAATAAAAAAAGTGTTTTAATGTTCGAGAATCGAGTAGAGATTTTCATAAAATCTTATATAATTATTTGTTCTTATAATTTTATATAACACCTCAAATCATCTACTGTAAAAACAAAAAAAGCCTAACCTCATGCGTGTTGAATGCATAAAATGGGCTTACAGCTTTTAAGTGTAGGTTCAAAATGAGTGCTATTAATCAGGTTCAAATGTAATAATTTTGTAAAAAAATACTATAAATATTAACATTCATTTAGTCGATTAAATGTTTATTCTAATCGACTAAACACAAAATTAAAGTAATTTCCTTAATTATTAAGGCTCAATGTTAATAATTTTAGATTGATGGTTTACAGTTCCTAATTTAACTTATTAACAACCTTAACAACAAAATCTAATTCTTGATATCTATTTTAAATTCAGACACAGAATTTAATTCAAAGTCACTCTTTAGAGATTAATTGTAATTATATTTGTAGCCACAAAATTTAAGCATGAGTTTTTTAAAAGAAATCGATA
Organism: Psychroserpens sp.; assembly: GCF_045105015.1. GTDB lineage: Bacteria > Bacteroidota > Bacteroidia > Flavobacteriales > Flavobacteriaceae > Psychroserpens. The sequence goes on along the minus strand of NZ_JBGCCX010000152.1, from coordinate 8,429 downwards.
GACGTCGCACATTTGGTATAATTTCACATCCTGATGCAGGAAAAACAACACTTACTGAAAAACTTCTTTTGTTTGGTGGTGCTATTCAAGAGGCAGGAGCTGTAAAAAGTAATAAAATTAAGAAAGGCGCAACAAGTGACTTTATGGAAATTGAACGTCAAAGAGGAATTTCTGTAGCAACTTCTGTTTTAGCATTTGAATATGATGGAATAAAAATAAACATTCTTGATACACCAGGACATAAAGACTTTGCCGAAGATACTTTTAGAACATTAACAGCTGTTGACAGTGTCATCGTTGTTATTGATGTCGCTAAAGGTGTTGAGGAGCAAACCGAAAAACTTGTTGAAGTTTGTAGAATGCGTAACATCCCCATGATTGTTTTCATTAATAAAATGGATCGTGAAGGTAAAGATGCATTCGATTTACTAGATGAAATTGAACAAAAGCTGGGATTGACCGTAGTTCCTCTTAGTTTTCCCATTGGAATGGGTTATGATTTTAAAGGCATTTATAACATTTGGGAAAAAAATGTCAATTTGTTTAGTGGTGATAGCCGAAAAGATATTGAAGAGACCATCGAAATTGATGACTTATCTTCTTCAGAATTAGATAAACTAGTGGGTGAGAAAGCTGCTCAAACACTTAGGGATGAAATTGAACTTGTAGAAGGTATATACCCTAAGTTTGAAAAAGACAAGTATTTGAATGGTGAATTACAACCTGTATTTTTTTTTTTTTTTCTTAACAATTTTGGCGATCGAGAATTATTAGACTGTTTTGTTGAAATTGCACCAAAACCAAGACCTAAACAAAGTGAAGAGCGATTGGTTAAACCAGAAGAAGATAAATTTTCCGGTTTTGTTTTTAAAATCCATGCCAATATGGATCCAAACCATAGAAATCGTTTGGCTTTTATAAAAATCGTTTCTGGTGAATTTAAAAGAAATGCACCTTACCTTCATGTTAGGCATAATAAAAAATTAAAATTTTCGAGTCCGAACGCCTTCTTTGCCGAAAAGAAAGAAATCGTTGACATTTCATATCCAGGAGATATTGTTGGCCTTCAAGATACTGGTAATTTTAAAATTGGAGATACTCTAACTGAAGGTGAAGTTCTTAACTATAAAGGTGTTCCAAGTTTTTCTCCTGAACATTTCAGATATATCAATAATGCAGATCCTTTAAAATCTAAACAGCTAAATAAAGGTATTGACCAACTTATGGATGAAGGTGTTGCTCAGTTATTTACATTAGAACTGAATGGTCGAAAGGTTATTGGAACTGTTGGCGCTTTACAATATGAAGTTATACAATACAGACTAGAACATGAGTATGGTGCAAAGTGTACTTACGAAAACTTAAATGTACATAAAGCATGTTGGGTTGAACCTAATGACAAAAAGAGCGAAGAATTTAAAGAATTCAAAAGAGTAAAGCAGCGATTCTTAGCTAAAGATAAACGAGGACAACTTGTTTTTCTTGCAGATTCGGCTTTTTCTTTGCAAATGACAGAACAGAAATATCCAAATATAATATTTCATTTAACTTCGGAATTTGACTAAGAATATGTGTCGTTCATCGATAATATTTATTAAATTTTGCATTTTGTCGTTTATTTAATACATTTAATCGATTTTATTAAATACTAAAACTATAAGTATTTACATTGAATTAAGATTAAACCCCAAATTGATCTACTTATGAAAACTACACCGAACGTTTTCAGTAATAATGATATTACTGTTACTTACAATCCTTGTCAATGTATTAACGCTGAGCGTTGTGCTAAAGAACTTTCAAATGTTTTTCGTCAATCTGTTATCCCTTGGATAGACTTAGATGGTGAAACTACTGACAAAATTATTGAACAAGTAAAAAAATGCCCTTCTGGTGCATTAAAATTTTACAGCAATCAAAAAGAAGTCGCCTAACTGTATACTGAACCAAAAAATCCTTTTGAAATTAAATTCAAAAGGATTTTAATTTTTGTCTCTATAGACCTGAATCAAGGATCATTATTTATTTCTACACCAGTTTTGATGACCGGAAGTTCATAGCATTGTTAGCTCCACTCCATGAAACATTTCCAGCAAATCAAAATAAATATAACTACTTTAATCCTAACCTGTTGGCCAGAAATTCAATGGTATTGGAGGTTGCTCAAAAAAAAGTTTTGAGCACCTATAAAAAATACAGTGTCAAATTCTAATTTTTATATAAACTCTATGCCTGACCTGTTGGCCCGAAATTCAATGGTATTGGAGGTTGCTCATAATCTTTGATTTCACCATGAGCCTTTTCAAATCTATTCACATTATCACCCAAAGCTTTTAGCAAACGTTTAGCATGCTGAGGCGTTAAAATAATTCTTGATTTAACTTTACTCTTTGGTGTTCCAGGCATTATACTAACGAAGTCCACTACAAACTCTGACACTGAATGATTTATAATTGCTAAATTCGAATACGTCCCTTCTGCAATCTTTTCATCTAATTCTATATTTATTCCTGGTTTTTTTTGTTTTTTATCTTCTGCCATAATATGTTTTGTTTTAATTAAAAAGCCTTCAAACAAATTAATGTGTGAAGGCTTTTATTTTATTTATTCCCAGCTCAGTAGGAATGACAATTATTAGTTGTAGTTCATTTCTTCTTTTGCTTTCATCATTTCATTGAATTCTTCTTTAGAACCTACAATGATGTTATCAAATTTTCTAACACCTGTTCCAGCTGGAATTCTATGACCAACGATTACATTTTCCTTTAAGCCTTCAAGATCATCAACTTTAGCATTTACTGCAGCCTCATTAAGAACTTTAGTTGTTTCTTGGAATGATGCGGCAGAGATAAATGATTTTGTCTGTAACGAAGCTCTCGTAATACCCTGAAGTATAGGAGTTGCAGTTGCAGGCTTAGCATCTCTTGCTGTAGCTAATGCTTTATCCTCTCTACGAAGTATTGAGTTCTCATCTCTCAACTCTCTAGCTGTTAAAATTTGACCAGCTTTTAAAGTCTCTGAATCGCCAGCTTCTTCAACAACTTTCATTCCGAAAATCTTGTCATTTTCTTCAATGAAATCTGCTTTATGAGCCAATTGATCTTCTAAGAAAATTGTATCACCAGAATCTATAATTCTAACTTTACGCATCATTTGTCTTACAACAACTTCAAAGTGCTTATCATTAATTTTCACACCTTGTAAACGATATACTTCCTGTACTTCATTTACTAAATATTGTTGAACAGCTGAAGGGCCTTTGATATTTAAAATATCATTAGGAGTGATAGAACCATCAGATAATGGCATACCAGCTTTTACATAATCATTCTCTTGTACAAGGATTTGATTAGATAATTTCACTAAGTATTTCTTAATCTCACCTAATTTAGATTCAATTATAATCTCACGGTTACCTCTTTTAATTTTTCCGAAAGACACAACACCATCAATCTCACTTACAACAGCAGGATTAGAAGGGTTACGTGCTTCAAATAACTCAGTTACACGAGGTAAACCACCAGTAATATCACCAGCCTTTGCAGATTTACGTGGAATCTTAACTAAGATTTTTCCAACCTTAATTTTTTCACCATCATCAATCATTAAGTGTGCTCCTACAGGTAAGTTATAAGAACGAATCGTTTCTCCTTTAGCATTTTCGATAAGAAGTGTAGGAATTAATTTCTTGTTCCTAGATTCTGAAATTACTTTTTCTTGGAAACCAGTTTGCTCATCAATTTCTACTTGATAAGTGATACCTTGTTCGGTGTTTTCAAACTTCACTTTACCAGCAAATTCAGAAATAATTACACCGTTATAAGGATCCCACTGACAAATAACATCTCCTGTTTTAACCTTATCACCTGGCTTTACGTAGATGAATGATCCGTAAGGAATATTATTAGTACTTAATGTAATGCCTGTTTTAGCGTCTACTAATTTTAATTCTGAAGTTCGAGAAATAACTACATCTACCTCTTTTCCTTCATTATCTTTAGTTTTAACAGTTTTTAAGTCTTCAATTTCTGCAACACCATCAAATTTAACTGTCAATTTATTTTCTTCTGAAATGTTACCTGCTACACCACCAACGTGGAATGTACGAAGAGTAAGCTGTGTACCTGGTTCACCAATTGATTGTGCCGCAACGACACCAACAGCTTCTCCACGTTGTACCATTTTACCTGTCGCTAAATTACGACCATAACATTTAGAACAGATACCTTTTTTAGCTTCACATGTTAATGCAGAACGAACTTCGACAGCATCCAATGGAGATTGTCCTATACGTTTTGCAATGTCATCATTAATATGACCACCTGCTTCAACTAAAAGCTCTTCAGTAATTGGATCATAAACATCATTTAAAGATGTACGACCAACAATTCTAGCTTCTAGGGTTTCTATAATTTCTTCATTTTTCTTTAATGGATTTACTTCAATTCCTCTTAATGTACCACAATCTTCACTGTAGATTATAACATCTTGAGACACATCTACTAAACGACGCGTTAAGTAACCTGCATCGGCAGTTTTAAGTGCCGTATCTGCAAGACCTTTACGTGCACCGTGAGTAGAAATAAAGTAATCTAAAATTGAAAGACCTTCTTTAAAGTTAGCAAGAATTGGATTTTCAATAATCGATCCTCCACCTGCAGTAGATTTTTTAGGTTTCGCCATTAATCCACGCATACCTGTCAACTGACGAATCTGTTCTTTAGATCCACGAGCTCCAGAATCAAGCATCATAAATACCGAGTTAAATCCTTGTTGATCCTCACGAATACGCTTCATAGATAACTCAGTTAATTCAGCATTAGTAGATGTCCAGATATCAATAACTTGGTTATAACGTTCGTTATTTGTTATTAATCCCATATTATAGTTACCCATAATACCATCGACTAAACCGTTAGCTTTATCAATCATACCTTGTTTTTCAGGTGGGATAATAATATCACCTAAACTGAACGATAAACCACCTTGAAAGGCGAACTTATAACCTTGAGTTTTAATTTCGTCTAAGAAAGCTGCTGTAACTGGAACGCTAGTCTTTTTAAGAATACCATGAATAATATCTCTTAAAGATTTCTTGGTCAATACTTCATTAATGTATCCTGCTGCTGCTGGTACTTTTTCGTTAAAAAGCACACGTCCTACAGTCGTTTCAATAATTTGAGTTGTTAATTCACCTTCTTCATTAAAATCTTGAGTTCTTACTTTTATTCCGGCATTTAATTCTACTTTTTTCTCATTGTAAGCAATAATTACTTCATCTGGAGAGTAAAATGTCAATCCTTCACCTAAAACTTTTACGTCTTTAGTTGATTTTCTAAGTTTGGTCATGTAATAAAGACCAAGTACCATATCCTGAGAAGGAACTGTTACTGGAGCACCATTTGCTGGATTTAGAATATTATGTGATGCTAACATCAATAATTGTGCTTCTAAAATAGCTTCTGGTCCAAGAGGTAAGTGAACTGCCATTTGATCACCATCAAAATCGGCATTAAAAGCTGTACACACTAATGGGTGTAACTGTATTGCTTTCCCTTCAATTAATTTTGGTTGAAAAGCTTGAATACCAAGTCTGTGTAAGGTAGGGGCACGATTTAAAAGCACTGGATGTCCTTTTAAAACATTCTCTAAAATATCCCAAACTACTGGTTCTTTTCTATCTATAATTTTCTTTGCAGATTTTACTGTTTTTACAATTCCTCTTTCAATTAATTTTCTAATTACAAAAGGTTTGTATAGTTCAGCTGCCATATCTTTAGGCAATCCACATTCAAATAACTTTAATTCTGGTCCAACAACAATTACCGAACGCGCAGAATAATCAACACGTTTACCAAGTAAGTTTTGACGGAAACGTCCTTGCTTACCTTTTAATGAATCAGATAACGATTTTAATGGTCTGTTAGAATCTGTTTTAACAGCAGAAGCTTTACGTGTGTTATCAAATAATGAATCAACTGATTCTTGTAACATACGTTTCTCATTACGCAAAATAACTTCTGGAGCTTTGATTTCTACTAAACGTTTTAATCTGTTATTACGAATAATAACACGACGGTATAAATCATTCAAATCCGATGTTGCAAAACGTCCACCATCTAAAGGCACTAATGGTCTTAACTCTGGTGGAATAATTGGAATAGCCTTCATGATCATCCATTCTGGCTTATTCTCTCTATTTAAGTTTGAATCTCTAAAAGCTTCAACAACTTGCAGACGTTTTAACGCTTCCGTTTTACGTTGCTTAGACGTTTCTGTATTCGCTTTATGGCGTAATTCAAACGATAAATCATCAAGGTCAATTCTTGCTAAAAGGTCGATTAAGCATTCTGCTCCCATTTTAGCAATAAACTTGTTTGGATCTGTATCTTCTAGATACTGATTTTCTTTAGGAAGCGTTTCCATTATATTTAGATACTCTTCTTCCGTTAAGAAATCCATTTTTTGCAATGGTTCTCCTTCAGCATTCATAGCTTCACCAGGTTGAATAACCACGTAACGTTCGTAATAGATAATCATATCTAAACGTTTAGATGGTAAACCAAGTAAGTATCCTATTTTATTTGGTAACGAACGGAAGTACCAGATATGAGCAACAGGCACAACAAGGTTGATGTGTCCTACTCTATCACGACGTACTTTCTTTTCTGTTACTTCAACACCACAACGGTCACAAACAATACCTTTGTAGCGTATTCTTTTATATTTACCACAAGCACATTCAAAATCCTTTACAGGACCAAAAATACGCTCACAGAATAAACCATCACGTTCAGGTTTATGTGTTCGATAATTAATAGTTTCTGGTTTTAAAACTTCACCACGAGACGCTGCTAAAACAGATTCTGGAGATGCTAGACCAATAGAAATTTTACTAAATTTCTGAATTGTATTCTTATCTTGTCTTCTTGCCATAATAACTTTATAGTCTTAAGTTTTCTATCTTCAGCATACAATTATACTGAAGATAGTTAACTATTTTTTTATTCTTCTAATCTAATATCTAATCCTAATCCTTTCAATTCGTGCATAAGTACGTTGAACGATTCAGGTAATCCTGGTTCTGGCATTGGCTCACCTTTTACGATAGCTTCGTAAGTTTTAGCTCTACCTATAACATCATCAGATTTCACTGTTAAGATTTCACGTAGTGTGCTTGAAGCTCCATAAGCCTCAAGTGCCCAAACTTCCATCTCACCAAATCGCTGACCACCAAATTGTGCTTTACCACCTAATGGTTGTTGCGTAATTAAGTAGTATGGTCCTATAGAACGTGCGTGCATCTTATCATCAATCATGTGACCTAATTTAATCATGTAAATCACACCAACAGTTGCAGCTTTATCGAAACGATCTCCTGTTCCACCATCATATAGGTGTGTATGACCAAATCTTGGTACACCAGCTTCATCTGTAAACGAATTTATTTGATCAAGAGTTGCGCCATCAAAAATTGGTGTTGCATATGTACGACCTAATTTTTGTCCAGCCCAACCAAGTACTGTTTCATAAATCTGACCGATGTTCATACGAGATGGTACACCTAATGGATTTAATACGATATCAACAGGAGTTCCATCTTCTAAGAATGGCATATCTTCCTGACGAACTATACGAGCTACAATACCTTTGTTTCCGTGACGTCCTGCCATTTTATCACCAACTTTCAATTTACGTTTTTTAGCAACATAAACTTTAGCTAATTTGATAATACCAGCTGGTAATTCATCACCTACAGAAATTGTAAATTTCTCACGACGTAATGATCCTTGAAGGTCATTCTCTTTAATTTTATAGTTGTGGATTAAATCTGCAACTAAAGAATTTAAGTGGTCGTCAGTAGTCCAAGTTCCAGAAGTTAAATGCGTGTAATCATCTACAGCATTTAACATCTTAAGCGTATATTTCTTTCCTTTAGGAATGATTTCTTCACCTAAGTCATTATAAATACCTTGAGCTGTTTTACCATTTACAAGAGCGAATAATTTTTCAACTAAAACAGCCTGTAAATCATCAAACTTCTTGTAATAGATATTTTCTAATGCTTCAATATCTTCTTTACCCTTTGCTCTTTTACGCTTATCTTTTATTGCTCTTGAGAATAATTTTTTCTCAATAACTACACCATGTAATGAAGGTGATGCTTTTAAAGATGCATCTTTTACATCTCCAGCTTTATCTCCAAAAATAGCACGTAATAATTTTTCTTCCGGTGTTGGATCAGATTCACCTTTTGGAGTAATCTTACCAATAAGAATATCACCTGGTTTAATCTCTGCACCAATACGAATCATACCATTTTCATCAAGGTCTTTGGTAGCCTCTTCAGAAACGTTAGGAATATCATTAGTTAATTCTTCATTACCTAATTTGGTATCTCTAACTTCTAATGAATATTCATCAATATG
>NZ_JBGCCX010000151.1:0-51218 GCF_045105015.1 Psychroserpens sp. | reverse complement strand
GAATTTTAGTGATTTTGTAAATTCTTATAGAATTGAAGAACTCAAACAACTTATTAACGATCCAAAAAATGATAATCTTACGCTACTCGCTTTGGCTTTCGATGTTGGTTTCAATTCTAAAGCGTCTTTTAATCGTGCTGTTAAGAAATTGACCGGAAAACCTCCAAGTGATTTAAAATCAAAATCTTAAACAGAATCTATTTAAGATTATACACTTCTTTTTTTATTAAAATTGGTCTCAATTCTAGAAATGAGACGACTAGCATTACTTAAAATGACATCTTTGTTTCAACAATTTAAAACTGGAAACAATGAAAACTATTATAACATTACTTTACATTCTTATTTCAATAACTGTATGGTCTCAATCGTCATACGAAATACCAACAAAGGATAACATTCCTGAAACTTTAAAACAATATAGAGTTGCAATTGAAGTAGTAAATTTTCCTAAGAAAAATCATCCTATAAAAATTAAAGACCAATACTACTGGAAACACAATACCACAATTCTATGCACTGAAAGTGAAATAAGAATCACAGAATATGGTGCTTATTTGTTTTATAATGACAAATGGAACTTAAGAAAATCTTACCCATTAAAAGATTTAGCTAAAACATTTTTAATCGAAAAACATAAAATGCTTCAAGGACAACCGTATGTATGGGTTAATAATTGGAGAGTTGGTGAATCGCTCTTTGGTGGTTGGGCTATGTGGTACTTTATTGGTGAAACTAATAATGGAGAAACTGTTTGCGGATATGGAACTATTGATACTACTGATAAACCTTTAAATTAAAAACAATGAGAACTTTTAAACACATCTTACAGATTATTATTATAACCCTTACAATTACTGTAAATGCACAAGCATTAAAATTAAATGAAAAGCAAAGTGAATTAAGTTGGACTGGAAAAGCAGCTTTCAATTCGTATTCCTTAACAGGATCCATAAAAGTTAAAGAAGGCGCAATAGAAATTAAGGACAATACACTTTTGAGTCTTGTTATTGTAATTGACATGAAGAGTCTGAATCATGAAAATTCAGATTTAAAATCACATTTAAAAAACAAAGATTTCTTTGAAGTAAACGCTTTTCCTGTAGCAACTTTTAAGCTTTCAAAACCTGTAATAATTAACAATAATGAAGCTATTCTTATAGGTCAAATGACAATTAAAAATATTAGTAAAGAAGAAACCATTAAGGTTTTAATAATTAATAATACTATTACCTTAAATCATTCTATAGATAGAACATCTTATGGTGTTAAATTTAATTCACCTAGTTTTTTTAAAAAAATGAAAGAAAATGCAATAGCAGATGAATTTGCAATAAATGGCAAGTTATATTTTGAATAATCAAAGTTTATTTCTTCCCATTTCATTTGGATATAAATCTTTCAGAGTGTCACTTTGAAAGATATCTTTAGTATCAATATCTATGGCAGACAATTTACCTGTAAATGCAGCTCCAGTATCTATATTCCAAACATTAACTGCATTCATTGGCTTGTCTACATAAAGATTAATGGTAGGTGTATGTCCAATATAAATTTCTTTATAATTTGAAAACCGTTTATCTATTGCATTCTTGTTTATGGCTGATTCCCATAGCGTTCTATCAAAATAAAAATTACGAAAATTATATTCTTTTTCAACACCTTCTTCAGAAGTAAAACCAGCATGAATAAACAATCTGTTTTCATCATCTATATGATAGAAACTCATATCATTAAAAAAATACAAATGCTGTTTCTTTTCTTCATCTGAAAATCCAAAATAACTTTCTACGGTTGCTTTTCCACCATGTTCTAACCATACAGAATCACCTTCGCCAGTTCGCAACCAGTCTTCACACCAAACATCATGATTGCCTTTTATAAAAACACAGTTATTGGTTTTAGATAAGTTTATTAAATATTGAATTACTTGAGCCGATTCGCTCCAACCATCTACATAATCACCTACAAAAATTAAAGTGTCTTCTATAGTAACTTCCGCAGTATCAAGAAGCTGAGTTAATCCTTTCAATCCGCCATGAATATCACCAATTACTAATGTTCGCATGATTTAAATTTACATAAATATAGGCTAAAAGTATTGACCAATACCAAAAACTAAACCTTGAGTAGAGTTTTCGGTAACACCGATACCATAATCAATTCTAAAAATGGCATTAAATATTTTTTTATGAATGAATCTAAGTCCTAGACCTGGATACACTCGAAAATTTTGAGATTCGGCAAAATCTCCAAAATCTCCACCTGGATTTCTCCAACTTCCTGCATCAACAAAGGCATTTCCTTGTAAAGAAAACCATCCTTTTTCATAAAGCGTTTGACGATATTCGGTGTTAAGAACTATGGCACCTGTACCTCTATCAATGATATTTCCAACACCTCTAATATTTAAATTATTATCCACTGCAAAGGGTGCAAATGGTGTATCATCATTTGTAGCTAACCCTAATCGTAATCTACTTGCCCAATTCCCTTTCTTTCCTAAACGTTTGAAATACTGAAAATCATTCCAACCTATCAAAAACCCTGGTAATTGATCTTCATTTCTGGAAGTCACATATTGAAAATTTAAAATACTTCTAAAACCTTCAACATATTGGTAATCATAATTAAGATTATTGTATTCATAAACTAACTTATAAAGCAATTTATGAACTCTTAGTTCTTGAGGAACAGTTGGATTTGTTGCTCCAAACTTATACTCATAGTCTTCGGTAAAGTAGTTAATTCCAAATTCAAAACGATTGGTGAAATTAAGTTGATAGAGTCCCAATACTTCAATAGATTCATTATTATATTTATAATCTGCAGCAGTATTATCAAAAAATACTGGCTCTTGGGTTGTTAAATCTTGGTAATTCACAGCTAATCCAAACTGTCTCGAAAACAAAAATGGCGCTCTAAAATTTAATGCGTAAGAGTTATAAATATCCTTTTGATAAAAACCTCCGAAAGTTATATTCTGACCTAAAAGATTAAACTCGTATAGGCCAATTCGATAAGCAAATTCATCATCATTTGTAGTGTATACATTGGCCGAAGGGATTATGGTGAAATTTTCTTCAATGTTATAATATACATTGTAAGTGTTTTCTCCAGCTGGAAATACCTGATAATAGGCATGCGCAATAGAAGGAAGACGTTTTAAAAGTTTTATATCAGACTCTATTACTGAAGAATCTAATTTTACACCAGATTTAATTTGAGATATTTTCTTTACAAACGAAGATTTTAGTTTCTTATTTCCTTGAATTTTTAAATCAGCAACGGTTTTATCTTGAGCATTAGCAATCGAGGAAAACGAAATTAATAGAACAATTAAATATTTCATATGATGGTCAATATAGGTTTTGGTCGTTCACCTATAAATTCCTTACTATCAATGCCATATTTATTTTAGTTAGACTTGTAAAAAGATTGAATAACGGTTTCCACTGGTTTATTTTGAGGTGTAAATTGGTTATCCTTATTTCCACCTTCGTTTTCATAATCTACAAACCATTTCCAGATAAATCCTCCTGCAAACCAAGCTTCATTCCAGAACTCTTCAAAAAGTGCTTGAGTTGCATTTGTTTGTGCTTCAAAATTTAATGATTCAATTGTATGGTCGCTTTCCCAAGGTTCTTTCCCTGTAAAATCCATACTTCTATAACCATATTCTGTAAAAAGAATAGGCTTATTATGTGTTTCTGAAATTGATTTGATTACCTTTTTATGTCCTTGCCAACCAGCTTTACAGTCCTCTACAGATGGAGTTTGTTTATCACTTACAGGAAAATAAGCATCAACTCCAATATAATCAACTTGGCTCCAAAATGGGGTACGCTTAAATTCATCCCAATTCGCTGCATATGTTAATTTTCCTTTATAAATAGTTTTTATCTTATTAATGATGTCATTCCAATACTCTGGACGTTCTTTTACGAAGTTTTCTAATTCGGTACCTATGCAAAAAATTTCAGCTTTTGTTTCTTGAGCAAGATTAGCATATTCAATAATAAATTTAGTGTAAGTCTTTTCTAATGCTTTCCAGTTTTTTTCAGAAGACATTTTTATATGTCCTGTAAATTGACCATGCCAAACCCAGATTTGAGGTTTGATCATTATCTTAATTTGTTTTTTTCTTAGCTCTTCAATATACTGTTTTGTTCCAGCTCTAGTCTCTCCAAACCATTGTCTATCTGTATTATGAATAATTTCAGGATGTTCCAGATTTCGCATAAACCCAAAAGGCATTACAGCGGTATAATTAGCTCCAACCTCAACAACAGGGTTAACATGTGATTGATCAACCTCTATAGGAGCAGCAACAAAACTAAGTCCGTTAATTTTTTCTTTTTGAGCAGCACAAGATGAAACAATTACTGCTAAAAACAGAAATCTAAAAATGGTCATATACTATAAATTAGACTCCTAATTTACAGCTAAAGACTAGAATAATGCTCTTAAACCAATGTTAAATGTCTCCCCTAGACCTGTATTATTTCCTCTTACAAAATTAGTATACAAGGTTTCAATATTTAAAACTCTTGTAAGTTGATACTTAGCTCCTCCTCCTAAAGCAGTAAAATCTTGTACGAAATCATTGCCAGTATCAATTCGTTGTTGATGCTGTACTAAAGCTAAAATGGTAAACTTCTGATTTGGGAAATAACTCAAAAACACACCAGGTGTTAACAATAAACTGTTATTAGCAAAACTGTCTTCTTTTTTTCCAAAGTTATATTCTGTATTTAGTTCTGTAAACAATTGCCAATCACCACTTGGAAACGTATAATCATAAAAGAATCTATTCTGAAAAATAAACCCTTTTTGATCTAAAAAAACACCATTTTCAACTTCATTATCTACTAAAGGAATATGAAATGCTGTTTGAATGGTAAAATTTGACACATTTTTTAAAGGATTAAACTTTATAGCTGGAGCAAAAGAGGTAAACCCAGAACGCGCTGTTCCATCCTCACCATCAAATTGGAGTACCTCATGTGGATATCTATCGTTTTTTACATTAGATCTAAACTCTAAAAGCAAGCCAACATTAAATCTACTATTATCTGAAACTCCTGTAAATACATCAATCGTTGAAGTGAAAAATGTTTCTCGTGCTTCACGACCTCTCGTGAATGTACTTTCGGTTTGAGTGTATAAATTATTGAACCATTTAATATCCCATTGTCCTTTATTTAAAAGTTTTGAAGGCGTATACTCTTGTATGACACTTTTTTGTTCTTCTTCTGAATCTTCTTGTGAAAATCCTATTACAGTAAAACTTAAAAAAAATGTTAGTGCAATTATCTTTTTCATTTCGTATGTTTTTTGAGGGTTGTTTTATGTTTATTGTTGATTTAAATTCCAGTTGTATGAATAGTAAGAGATTTTTACTTTTGATTCTATTTTATGTTTTCTGAAACCATTTATAAAATTTATTTCGTTTCCTTCTTGAACAAAATCTTCTTTATACCATTTGAAAATTTCTGATAGTTGAACCTTATTCGCATTAACTTTAATAAAATTTGGATTATTTAAAGCAGTTTTTGTTTGCTTTTGAAGTTGATTCTCAAGGGTATCTGGAAGATATGCTGTGTTTATTAATGGTGGACAACCAATAGCTCCACAAACAAGTACAAAATGAAAACGTGCATCATTAAACTCTGCTCTTAACTTATTGTTCTCTATATCGTTAAGAGTCAAAGATTCTCCTGAAACCCTATACTTCATTTTATCAAAAAAACCAGGTTTTTCTAATGGTGATTTTAACGGATAATTATCAATAATCCCTTTTATTACAGAAATATTATAGACATTGATATAAAATGCCTGATATGTTTTTGAATTATTTTTAGAAACTGAGATTTCTTCAGCCATGGCAACCAAAGCATTTAAAGATTCTGGATTGGACTTAATTTTAGAGTAATCAACTTTTCCATTAGACACATACGTTTTGAAAAAAATATCAGCTTTACTAAAGTAGTCAGAAGGGTTTTGTGAAAAACTACTTGTTATAATGAAGAACATGAGTGATGCAAACAGTTTGTATGTGTTCATAATTTGTATTTTATAAATTTTACGTTCTGTCAGTCGGTCAAAAAACGTTTACTTACAAGTTTTTTTAAATAATTGGCTTGTCTACTTTTACTTTAAAACCTTACACAAGCTGTATAATTTAAAACTGATATAAATTAGATTCATCAATTAAGTTATTATCTTTAATTTCGACAGATTCGTCATAACAACCAAACTTTATGGAACACATCGTTATTATTGGAAACGGAATTTCTGGGATTACTTTAGCAAGGCACATTAGAAAGCTTTCCGACAAAAAAATCACCATCATATCTGCTGAAACTGACTACTTTTTTTCTAGAACTGCTCTCATGTATATTTATATGGGACATATGAAATTTGAACACACTCAACCTTATGAAGATTGGTTTTGGAAGAAGAATAGAATTGACCTACTAAACGCTTATGTCAATAGAATAAATACTGAAGATAAAACATTAACTCTAGCCAATGGATCAAATGTGAATTACGACAAATTAGTCATTGCTACAGGAAGTAAACCCAATAAATTTGGGTGGCCTGGTCAAGATTTAAAAGGTGTCATGGGAATGTATCACAAACAAGATTTAGAGAATTTAGAAGTACATGCAGCTAATAAAGAGACTTGTAAACGCGCAGTAATTGTAGGTGGTGGTTTGATAGGAATTGAACTTGCAGAAATGCTAAATTCGAGAAGTATTCCAGTAACATTTTTAGTTCGTGAATCAAGTTTTTGGAACAGTGTTTTACCTGAAGGTGAAAGCGGAATGATTAATAGACACATCGAGAATCATCATATAGACTTACGCCTATCTACAAATCTGAAAGAGATAACATCTGATGAAAACGGACATGTCAAATCTGTTATCATTGAAGAAACAGGTGAAGAAATCCAATGTAATGTTGTTGGACTTACCGCTGGAGTTTCTCCAAATATTGACTTTGTAAAGTCTTCAAAAATTGAAACTGGCAGAGGGATTAAAGTGAACCGTTTTCTCGAAACAAATATTCCTGACGTATATGCTATTGGTGATTGTGCTGAGCAACATGAACCAATCGGAAACAGAAGACCAATCGAAGCAGTTTGGTATACAGGTCGTATGATGGGTGAAACTTTAGCTCAAACTATTTGTGGCAATCGTATAGAATACAAACCTGGACATTGGTTCAATTCTGCTAAATTTCTTGACATCGAATATCAAACTTATGGGTGGGTTTTTGGAAGAAAAGGAAGACCTGAATACGAAAAACATTTCCATTGGAAACATGACGATGACACAAAATGTATCACTGTTGCTTACCATAAAGATAACAACAAATTTCTTGGCATAAACACCTTCGGAATACGAATGCGACATGAGACATTCGACAAGTGGCTAACTGAAAAAAAAGATGTAGACTATGTTATGAATCATCTTTCAGAAGCAAACTTTGATCCTGAATTTTACAGTCATTATGAAGCCGAAATATTATCTGCTTACAACAATAAACTTCAAACAACATAACCATGAGCAATAAAATAAATCATAGTATGTCTTTGGCTAAACCTGATGCTTTAGATATTAATACGAAACAAAAAATCGCTTTAGCTGTTGGAATCATAGGTTTACTTATTTTAACATTAGCGCTTTTTAATACTAATTTTCCTAATCAAGGTTTGTTTCTAACTTTGTCTTTAGGGATGATTTCACTAGGAATAATTATCTATTCAAGAGAAGCCTATTTGACTAAATTAGAAGGTATAAAAAATGATGGCGTTTGGTTTAAATCCATATCATCACGTGGTATTTGGGGATGGATCGTTGGAGTCGTTTTAACTTCGTTTTATATAGTCCTTTATTTTTTTCCACAATACTTAGGCTTAGGAGCAAATGGTAAGGCAAATACAGGATTAATTAGTTTATTTGATCCTTTAAGTCAATTATTGAGTGGGCGAAATGCGAGTCAATGGTTTGTTTACGGAACACTATACACCGTTGCTATTTTAGCTTTTGGATATAAATTTATTTTAAAATATAGACATAATCGCTACCAGCAAATCAGAACAGTGTCTGTTATGTTTTTCCAACTCGGTTTTGCATTCTTGATCCCAGAATTCATGTATGTGATGAATAACGATTTACCATACTATGACTTAAAAAGTGTTTGGCCTCTTAACTATTACATTTTTGATGAGTGGTCTGTAAAAGGGTTTTTATCAAACGGAAATATTGGATTAGCACTTATATTATTTGGTATCATTTCAATCTTTGTGATAACACCAATTCTAACCTATAAATATGGAAAGCGTTGGTACTGTTCTTGGGTTTGTGGCTGCGGTGGTTTAGCTGAAACTGCCGGAGATTCTTTTCGTCAATTATCATCTAAAAAAATGTCTGCATGGAAACTAGAACGCTGGTTAATTCATCTTGTTCTGGTGTTTTCAGTGGTTATGACAACAGCAATGATTTATACGTATTTAGGATATGATAGTAATAACTTTTGGTTAACAAAAGGAGTATTCATAAGTCTCGTAATTGGATTTTTAACAATCGTCTTTGCTGGAGTTATGGTATTTAAAAGACATGAATTAGGAAAAGATGCAAAATATGGAGCTATCGGTTTTTTTACAGTCATCGCATTATTAGTTACAATGCATTTTACTGGTACAACAGACCAAGTATTTTATATTGAAGCTGGATCATTGAGATCTACTTACGGAATTTATATTGGTTCAATATTTTCTGGTGTTATTGGAACAGGTTTTTACCCAATCTTAGGAAGTCGTTCATGGTGTCGATTTGGATGTCCAATGGCTGCAATTTTAGGTTTCCAACAACGTTTATTTTCAAAATTTCGAATCACAACAAATGGAGGTCAGTGCATCTCTTGTGGTAACTGTTCTAATAGTTGTGAAATGGGAATTGATGTGAGGCATTATGCTCAAAAAGGCGAAAACATAGTTCGATCAAGTTGTGTTGGCTGCGGAATTTGCTCTGCTGTTTGCCCAAGAGGTGTCTTAAAATTAGAGAATGATAGTATGAAAGGGCGAATTAATCCGACTGAAGTATTATTAGGAAATGATGTAGACTTAATGGACTTAGTTAATCAAAAATAATTATTTAGATAATGAAACGTTTTACTTTCATTTGTATTGTGCTTTTTAGTCTGAATGTGTATGCTGAAAAAGCATACCAAATAACCTACTTCGAAAATGGTAATGTAGCGACCGAAGGATGGGTTGAAAAGAATAAAAAAACAAACTATTGGAAGTTTTATCACTCCAATGGAATATTAAAAAGTGAAGGACATTATGAAAATAATGACAAAACAAAATATTGGTATTTCTATCGAAAAGATGGGACATTAAAAAGTGAAGGCCATTTTCTTGAAAACAAAAAATGCAATTGGTGGTTGTTTTATGATTCTGAAGAAAAAATAAATCATAAATGTCAATTAAAAAACAACCAAAAAGACGGATATTGCCTCATGTATAAAAATGAGAGGTTAATTTCTGCAGTTCAATATTCTGAAGGTGAAAAAATTAAAGAATGGACAAATTTGCGCTCATTTAGAAAAGAAAATAGTTTAAGAGATCTTAGATGAGTATCATAAAAGTTATTATTCCAGCTTACAATGAAGCAGATTCTATTGCACATGTCATTAATGATATTCCAGATATTGTAAATGAAATTATTGTCGTTAGCAATAACTCTAATGATGATACCGAAATTAATGCCAAAAATGCTGGCGCAACAGTACTTATAGAATCTAATAAAGGATATGGATATGCCTGTCTCAAAGGAATGACATACATTTCTAAGCAAATAAGAAAACCAGATATCATTGTATTTCTAGATGGTGACTACAGTGATTATCCTCAAGAACTCACTAAGATTGTAAACCCAATTATTGAAAATGATGTTGATTTTGTTGTAGGAGCGCGAGCAAAACATTTAAGAGAAAACGGGTCGATGACGTTACCGCAAATATTTGGAAATTGGCTTGCCACGACTTTGATGAAATTATTCTTTAGAGCAACCTTTACAGATCTTGGACCATTTAGAGCTATTAAATATGATAAACTTCTTCAACTAAATATGGAAGATAAAACTTATGGTTGGACTGTTGAAATGCAATTAAAAGCTTTAAAACAAAAATTAAGTTATACAGAAACACCAGTAAATTATAGAAATAGAATTGGGACATCAAAAGTTTCTGGAACGGTAAAAGGCGCTATATTTGCAGGCGTAAAAATCTTAAGTTGGATTTTTAAATACAGTTTAAAAAAATGATCCTCGAAACGATAATCATTATTATTTATACCATCGCTATTGTACTTATTTTCATGTATGCACTAGCGCAACTTAACTTGTTATACAATTACTTATCATCAAAAAAAACAAATAAAAATTGTCAAACTTTCGACTTATCTATTGCTGATGAAATCCCGATAGTTACCATTCAACTTCCAGTATATAATGAAATGTATGTTATGGATCGATTGCTAGATAACATCGCACTTTTAGAGTATCCAAAAGACAAATTAGAGATTCAAGTACTAGATGACTCAACAGATGAAACTATTTTAAGTACAAGGGCACAAATAGAAAAACTACAATCTAATGGGTTAGACATTAAACACATTACCAGAACTGATCGTTCTGGATTTAAAGCTGGAGCACTAAAAGAAGGTTTGAAAATTGCAAAAGGTGAATTCATAGCAATTTTTGATGCCGATTTCCTTCCAACTTCTAACTGGTTACAACGTACAATTCCTTATTTTAAAGATAAAAAAATAGGTGTTGTTCAAACACGTTGGAGCCATATTAATCGAAACTATTCAATACTCACAAAAATTCAAGCATTTGCCTTAGATGCTCATTTTACTCTTGAACAAGTCGGTAGAAATAGTAAAGGACATTTTATCAATTTTAATGGAACTGCAGGTATTTGGAGAAAAGATTGCATCATTGATGCTGGTAATTGGGAAGGTGATACACTTACTGAAGATTTAGATTTAAGTTACAGAGCACAATTAAAAAACTGGAAGTTTAAATACTTAGAAGATGTTGAAACACCAGCTGAATTACCTGTTGTAATTAGTGCAGCACGCTCACAACAATTTCGTTGGAATAAAGGTGGCGCAGAGAATTTTAGAAAAATGCTCAAACGTGTTGTTAGTTCTAAAAATATATCTACTAAAACTAAAATTCATGGTTTATTACATTTACTAAATAGCACAATGTTCTTAAATGTATTTATAGTTGCTGTGTTGAGCATACCAATGCTGTACATAAAAAACGAATATGCACACTTGCGTTTTTATTTTTATTTCATGAGCTTTTTCGTCATGAGCACTGTGATCTTTTTTATTTGTTATTGGTTTATGTATAAACAAATTTACGGGAGTGGTTTCAAAAATTTCTTCAGTTATACTGGTATGTTTTTTACGTTTTTTTCAATTGCAATGGGCTTTTCTCTACATAATTCCATTGCAGTTTTAGAAGGTCATCTAGGTAAACGAAGTGAGTTTGTCAGAACTCCAAAATTCAATATCAGTACTTTAAAAGACTCATGGAAAGGCAACAAATACCTTAGAAAAAAATTATCACCTCATGTAATATTAGAAGGGCTACTTATGCTGTACTTTGGTTTTGGCTTATACAGCGCATTTATTGTTGGAGATCAAGGTGGAGATTTTGGTTTATTCCCATTTCATTTAATGTTGTTTTTTGGTTTTGGTTATGTGTTTTTTAAATCAATATCTTCAAAAATGTAATGCAACTCTGGAAACTCTATAAAGTTCCTTTACTGCTTACAATTGTTAGCCTAATTCTCTATTGGTTTTTTGCTTATGATCTAATTCGAACGGAGTATTCAAAACTTATCACCTTATACAGTTTACTATGGCTGTTATTTGTCTTAATTCTAAAATATTCTAAACACAATATTCAACTTCTAGCTGGAGTCGCATTGCTTTTCAGAGTGATTTTTATACTGGCTATTCCAAATTTATCACAAGATTTTTATCGTTTTATTTGGGATGGCAGAATGATATTACAAGGATTTAATCCTTATCTATATACTCCAGAATCATTTATAACAGCTCAAGAATTCCCTATTGCTCAAGCTCAAGATTTGTACAAAGGTATGGGACAATTAAACGGGAGTCACTTTAGTAACTATCCACCAATAAATCAATTATGTTTTGTTATAGCTAGTTTATTCTCAAACTCTAGTATTTTGAATTCTGTAGTTGTTTTGCGAATTCTCATAATTGCAGCAGATTTTGGCACATTCTTCTTCGGAAAGCGATTACTTCAAGAATTTAATATTCCTGTAAAACATATTTTCTGGTATGTATTAAATCCGTTTATCATTATTGAACTTACAGGAAATCTTCATTTTGAAGGTGTTATGATTTTCTTTTTAGTATGGAGTTTATTTCTTTTACATTCTGGAAAGTGGAAATGGGCTGCTGTGGTTTTTGCTTTATCTATTTCAGTTAAATTAATACCGTTATTATTCCTCCCATTGTTATTTAAATACTTTAAAAAACCTTTCGCAAAAGGCATTGACTTAAAAAAACTAATATCCTTTTATGCAATTGTAGGAACTACGACAATACTATTATTCGCTCCTTTTTTCTCTTCAGAATTCATAAATAACTATACACAAACCGTCGCACTTTGGTTTAATAATTTTGAATTCAATGCGAGCATCTATTATATAATAAGAGAGTTAGGTTATTTATTTAGAGGTTATAATGAAATTGCAATTATTGGTAAAATATTATCTGTAATTGTTTTTCTAATAGTCATAGGATTAGCAATATTTAATAAACGAAAGACGACTAAAGCATTAATAATAAATATGCTATTGGGATTAACTTGCTATCTATTATTAAGCACTACTATTCATCCATGGTATATTGCTACACTTTTAATTTTAAGTGTATTTACCAATTATAAATATCCTTTAGTGTGGAGTTTTATCGTTATACTAAGCTACTTAGCATATATCAATTTAAACAAAGCTGATAAGTCTGAAAATTTATGGATTATAGCCATAGAATATGTTGTGGTTTACGGCGTTCTTATCTGGGAGCTATTTATAAAGAAACGTGTTAAACAGGAATAAAAATGTGTTTTTTTTAGTATTTCAATGTATCTTTAAACTCATTGAAAGCAGGGTTTCACTAACTGAAACAATTGTATACCTAAACTGCGATTGATATCAATCATAACATAACGTAAGTTTGATTGAAACAAAATAATTATATTATGAAAACAATGACAATGAAAACAATCGTACGAAGCATCAGTTTAATAACTATTGTTATGGTAGCTGGACTATTCTCAAATGCACTGCAAGCCCAAACCAAAACCACAAAAATGACTGAGAACCAAAACTTAACTATTAAAGGTGTTGTGAGTGATGAAAATGGTGCTTTACCTGGTGTAAACATCGTTCTTAAAGGTGAAAATATTGGTGCAATCACAGATGAAAATGGCGCTTTTACATTTCCAAAAGCTTTGAGCTCTGGTGATATTTTGGTGTTTAGTTTCTTAGGTTATGAAAAACAGGAAATTAAAATAACAACTAAAACTACATTCATCAATTTGATGATGTCATCTGATTTAGTTGAAATTATGGGTGCACCTAGTTCTAATGTTCCATATAAGTCAAAACGTTCAAATTAAGATTATCAATATCGTTTTAATTAAAACAATGAGATGTTTACTGCTCTTCATTGTTGCATTTCAATCTCATGCGCAACGGTCTGATTTTAGACATATTAATTTTCAAAAATCAGATAGTATTGCTGAAACATGCAAAAATGAAGGGCTTGAGAATTTACCAGAGTTAGCCTATAAACTTACTTCTAATTTATCTACAGACACGGAACGTTTTAGAGCTATCTATAAGTGGGTTTGCAATAATATTGCTAATGACTACAGTCTTTATCTCAGAAACAAACGAAAACGAGAACGTTATAAGAACGATAGTATTAAATTAGAAGCTTGGAATGATCGTTTCAAAAAAGAAATCTTTAGGAAGCTTCTCAAGCAGAAAAAAACGATTTGTACTGGCTATGCTTACATTGTGCAAGAGCTTTCGAAATTAGCTAATCTCGATTGTAAAATTATACATGGATTTGGAAAAACAAGTACAATTAACATAGAAACATCTGACATCCCAAACCATACATGGAATGCAATAAAACTAGACGGTAAATGGTATCTCTGCGATCCTACTTGGGCAAGTGGCATTCCTAATCAAGATACTAATGTGTTTTCGTTTGAGTACAATGATGGTTATTTTCTAGCTGATCCTAATCTCTTTGCTATAAATCATTATCCTTTAAATAATGAATGGTCACTGCTAGATAATAGACTTTCTTTTGAAGACTTTTTAGCAGCTCCCATTCTTTATGGAAAATCTTATACACACCTAATAAAACATGAGAAGCCTAAACAAATGCACCATGATGTTCAAAAAAACGACACACTAAATTTTGAATTTGATCTTCAAAAACCAATCCAAAAGAATTCAATAAGTTTTTTGATTGACAGTGGATTTATTAGCCGAAAAGTAAAACCAACTTTTATCCAAATTGAAAACAAATCACTAAGCATAAGGCAACAATTTAACACCAAAGGTTTCTATGATGTGCATCTTTATTTTGGTGAGGATTTAATTTCGACGTATACCGTTAAAGTAAACACGAACTAATATATTCTCAAAATGTCTATAGCATTTTTAATGTATTTAGCTCTTGAGAAGACAAATGCTTCCAATGTCCTCTAGGTAAATCTTTTTTAGTCAGATGACCAATTGCAACGCAGTCTACACGAATAATATCATATTTTAAATGATCAAATATAGTATGAAGAATAGTATTTCCAGTATTTTTAATCTTAAGTCCTATTTTTGATTTAGGCGCATCTTCAATATAGCTAACTTCTTCAACAGAAACCAATTTACCATGCAATCTTATGCCTTCTTGAATTTTCTTTAAATCTTCATATTTAAGATTTTTATCCAATTCAATTTCAAATAAACGCTCAACACCGTTCTTAGAATTCGTGAATTTTTTTACAATAACGTCATCATTTGTAAATAATAACAATCCCGTAGAATTTCGTCCTAAACGACCAATGGGTTTTATTCGAGCATTAGTAGCATTTGCTACCAAATCCATAACTGTTCTACCCTTACTTTCACTTGTAGTAGTAGCAAAACCTTTAGGTTTATTTAACAATACATAAGTTTTCTTTTCCGGATTAATACGTGCACCATCAAATTTTACCTCATCATCTAACTTGACCTTGTAACCCATTTCAGTAACAACTTTACCATTTACAGTGACACTTCCAATTGAGATGTGCATATCTGCATCACGACGTGAACAAATACCTGAATTAGCAATATATTTATTTAAACGTATTTCATCGGATGAAGATGATTTAGATACTTGTTTCTGTTTTTTATTCGGAGAATTTTCTTTTGAAAAATTATTACTTTTTGTATTATCTCGTTTTCTACCAGATCTTTTGTTGGTAGGTTTACTTGATCCTCTTCCTGAAGGTTTCCCTTTTCCGCTTCCGCCTTGATTTCTGCTCATGGATTAAATTTTATTACAACTTCACTAACATTTAGTTGTATGAAGCTGCAAAGGTACTATATTAGTCTTTACGAATCGAAATATTCTGTTGTAGATTGACGTTTTCTATTCACAGAGAGTTTTGTAACATCAGGTCTTGAATAATGACCAACTGGGTCAAAATTTTGACGCTCTTCAAGCACACGATTAAAATCTAAACTTACATAAATCACACCTTCTTTATGTAATACAGGCTCAACCAACCATTCACCATCTGGTCCAGCAACACAGCTTCCACCATTAGCAAGAATGTCTGGTGATTTCTCTAAAATTCGATTAATGTGTGGTGTATCTTCAGGAAAATCATCTTTTGTCATCAAACTTGACACTGAAATCACATAAGAACGTGACTCTCTGGCTATAAATCGAGTAATATCTTTTGTATTATGATCACTTCCAGGCCAAACAGCAATGTGAAGATTTTCGCCCAAACCATAGAGCGCAGCTCGTGGTAATGGCATCCAATTTTCCCAACAATTCAATCCACCTACGGTAAATTCTTTGAGTGGATGAACTTTTAACCCATGTCCATCTCCTGGAGACCAAGTTAAACGCTCATCGTATGTTGGCTGCAGTTTTCTATGAACTGATTGAATTACACCTTGATCATTTATATACACTAAAGAGGCATAAATGCTATGACCACCACGATCTAGTGGACGTTCAATGACGCCTAAATAAATAGCGATATTATGCTGTTTAGCTAACTCACATATGGTATTTAAACCCCCTTTTTCAATGGTTATTGAATTTTTAACATAGTGTGCATGAAGCTCTTTATTAACCGCTGTATTCCATTCTGCACCTTCAGTTAAAGCTAACCAAAACGGATAACCTGGCACAAGCCCTTCGCCAAAAACAATCAGTTCAGCTTGTTCTTTAGAAGCTTCAATAATAGAATGCTCAACTTTTTTTAAAGTCTCCAATTTATTCAACCATACAGGTGAAATTTGAGCTAAAGCAACTTTTAAGATATGATTCATTAGATTCGATTTAAAACAACATTCACATTAATGAGCACAATGCAAAACACACCAGCTAAAATGATAAATTTTAAAATGTTATGTAATATTAAATAATGTGTTTTAGTTTTTGATTTCCATAAGAATAGTAGAAAAATCGCTAACAAAATTACTGAGAGATAGAAAAATAAATACATATGACCAACATCGTACTGATTTAACAGCAAATACACAGGTATGATTGTCAGCAGTATTAATATGGTGAGCATTAATTTTGATGCTTTTTCACCATAAACAACGGGAATAGTTTTATAATCGAGTAAAAGATCTCCTTTCATGTTTTCTAAGTCTTTTGTGAGTTCTCTCATGGAGATAATCAAGAATAAGAAAATCGCATGAACAAATATGACAGATTCAAAGTTTTTGTAATACAAGAAAATCGCAAAAAACGGAGTTATCGTGAGTATTGCAGATGTCAAGTTTCCTACAAATGGAAGTTTCTTCAACTTGTGAGAATAAAACCAAATTCCGAAGATATAAACAGAAAAGAATAACACTGCATTAAACGACACGTAACTTGCCATGACTACAGCAGAAAAGTTTAGTACAAAATAAAATGACAGTTTTGTATTTTGACTAACTAATCGGTCTAATTTTGATTTATTTGGACGGTTAATTAAATCCTTTTCTGAATCGTAAAAATTATTGATTATATAACCTGCGGCTATAGTTGCGGCAGAAGCTAGCACCAACATTAGTAAGTTAAGATCTAGAAGAACCGATTTTAAAGTTTTCTCATGCGCCAAAATGTATATAGACGCTAAATATTGAGCAATAACAATAATAAGGATATTATAACCACGCACCACAGAAAACATACTGAAAAATTTCAGTAGGATATGTTTTTGTTTGCGAGAAAACATAAGGTAAACTTTAGAAGTTATAAACCACTTCTAATTTGTAGTCTTTAAGCGATTGTTTAGCAGTATCAATATCTTCGGTGAACCCTAAAATATAACCTCCTCCACCAGAGCCACATAACTTCAAGTAATACTCGTTGGTTTCAATTCCATTTTTCCAAAGCTCATGAAACTGTTTTGGAATCATCGGTTTAAAATTGTTTAAGACTACTTTAGACAATTGCTTCGTATTTTTAAACAACGACTTAACATCTCCTTTTAAGAAATCGTCAACACAAGCATCTGTATGTTTAATAAACTGATCTTTGAGCATGCTTCTAAAGCCTTCTTGTTTCATGTTTTCCATGAAAATACGAACCATAGGAGCTGTTTCTCCAATAATACCAGAATCTAATAAAAATACGGCACCTTTTCCTTCAGTTTGCTGAGCTGGAATTCCGGTAGCTTCAATATTATCTTTAGAATTAATTAAAATGGGAATACTTAAATAGCTATTTAATGGATCAAGACCTGATGATTTTCCGTGAAAAAAAGATTCCATTTCAGAAAAAATCACTTTAAGTTTTAATAATTTTTCACGCGTTAAATTTTCTAAAACTGTGATTTTATTTTGCGCATACTTATCATAAATAGCTGCCACTAATGCACCACTACTTCCAACACCATAGCCTTGTGGAATAGAGGAATCAAAATACATACCTGAATCTACATCACCAGCTAAAGTATCTATATCAAACGTGACTAAATCAGCATCAATGTCTTTTAAATATGATACAAATCGATTTAAACTTTCGTTAGATTTCAAAGCGTCTTCAGACTGATGATTTTCAGTCTTTAATGCGCCATTGTAAAAGTTATAAGGAATAGATAAACCTTTAGAATCTTTGATAATTCCGTACTCTCCAAAGAGTAAAATTTTTGAATAAAAAAGTGGTCCTTTCATGTAAGTTTAGCAATTAGCTTTAGCAAATATACGTATTATTATACTATATGGTTCACATTGAAGCGTTAAGAGAATTATAATTTATAAAAATTAATTATCAATCAGTTGAGCTCCAAAACCTATTTGGTCGCAAATGTAATGTCCGTTTTGACAATAGTCTACTAACTCTCTTTTAATAAATTCAAGTACAGCAACTTTTTCATTTTCGGGATACAATACATGCACATTAGCGCCAGCATCTAAAGTAAAACTCACTTTAGATTGAGTTTGATTACGATATGCCCAAATTTTGTTGATGATTTCAAGTGTGTTTGGTTTCATCAAAATAAAATAAGGCATACTAGTCATCATCATGGCATGAAGCGTTAAGGCTTCACTTTCAACTATTTTTATAAACGCATCTAAATCACCAGATTTGAAGATAGAAATAAGTTTTGATAAATTTTCATGAGCTTGCATAAAACGACGTTCAGCATATGGATGACCATGCATTAAACCATGACCAACAGTACTACTCACTTGCTTTTCTCCTTTATCGACTAATAGAATTGTGTCTTGATAATTTTTAAAATTTTGATGAACATCATAAGGATATTTAGTGCCAAATAAATTAGAGCTTCCATCTATATCATTATGAGTTCCCCAAACGATTAAATCACCTTCTAAACTTCTACAAGCGCTTCCTGAACCTAATCTAGCTAAAAATGATGCTTTTTGATTAAAATAATTTTGAGATTCTTCGCTATCGCTCTGAATGACAGTTAGCTCTTTTTCTATGCTCATTAAGCACAAAGCCATAGCGCTCATACCAGAAGCTGAAGATGCAATACCAGAACTATGAGGAAATGTATTAGACGTTTCAATTTTAAAGTGATACTCCTTTAAAAACGGAAGATAGATTTCAATACGCTTAAAAAACGTTTCAATTTTAGGCTTAAAATCCTCTTTTAGTACACCATCTAAAAACACATCAAAAGAAAATGAATTTATATCCTCTTTTTTTGAATAACTAAGCGTAGTTGTTGTTTTACAGTTATCTAACGTGAAACTAATCGATGGATTTTCGGGAATCTGATGTTCCTTTTTACCCCAATATTTTACTAAGGCGATATTACTAGGTGAAGCACAAGTTACACTCCCTTTCTGCTTAGAATTTGAATATGGTTTAGGAATAAATTTTTGTTCAGTCATGAATCAATTT
Source organism: Psychroserpens sp. (assembly GCF_045105015.1). Taxonomy (GTDB): domain Bacteria; phylum Bacteroidota; class Bacteroidia; order Flavobacteriales; family Flavobacteriaceae; genus Psychroserpens. The sequence continues at coordinate 31,480 of NZ_JBGCCX010000151.1, read as the reverse complement.
TCAAATGAAAAAGACTGTTTGAAACAGACTTTTTATAATTATTAATTTATGTTTTGCAAAAGTAATAAATATCTAGTGGTCTTTTTCATTTTCAGAAGACATCGCAATTAACTTTAGCATTGTTTTATAATTTCTAGAAGTCGCTTTTACTTTTAAAATTTTTTCAAATGCATTCATATTGAACTTTGAACGACCATAACCTTTTGAAGAATGAAAATATAGGCAATCCTCAATGATTACAAATTCTTCATTATCAAATGTTTTCTCAGAAGCTTTTTTTACTAGTTCTGGCTGAGGAATATCTCTGAGAATGACGAAATAACTTTGTTCTTTTTTCACTTTGGAAAATGGATAAGCATCAAAAATTCTTATTAATTCAACGCTAGTTTTAGCGATTACAGGAACATCAAATCCGAAATGATCTGATATTTGTTTTTGTATAATTCTTTCAATTTTACTTTTATCTAAAACGGAAGATTGCAAAATGATATTACCGCTTTGAATATATGTTTTAACATTACTAAATCCAGAATTAGTCAGTAACTGTCTCAATTCTGCCATTGGTATTTTTTTGTGTCCACCAACATTTATACCTCTTAATAATATTATAAAAGTGTTCATGATTGTGATATCGATTTGGACACAATAAAAGCACCTGTCCAAGCATTCTGAAAATTAAAGCCTCCTGTTACAGCATCAATGTTCAGAATTTCGCCAGCAAAGTATAAGTTATTATGTAATTTACTTTCGAAGGTTTTGAAATTAACTTCCTTTAAGTTAATTCCTCCAGCAGTGACAAACTCTTCTTTAAATGTACTTTTACCAGTCACATGAAACACCGCTTTAGTTAATTGATTTGCTAAAGCATCTAACTGATGTTTATTTAAATCTGCCCAACGTGTTTCGGTATCCATATCAGATGCCAATACTAGTTTATGCCACAAACGTTTTGGAAGTTCAAATTGAGTCGATTTATAGATTGTTTTTTTTGCAACATCTAATTTTAGTTGTTTTAAATGCGCTAAACAATCTTCGAAAGACTGTTTTATAAAATTAATCTCAATTTGAAAATCATAGTTACGCATCGCCAATTCAATAGCACCAAAAGCAGATAGTTTTAATATAGAAGGTGCACTCATTCCAACATGAGTAATTAGTAAAGGACCTTCAGATTCTAAATTAACCACTCCGTCTCTACGAGACACCTCTCCTTCAAAAGCAGAGGAATCATCTAATACTTTTATAAAAACGTCTTTAGCTACGACGCCAGGAATATCCTTAATACGTTCATCTTTAATATCAAACGTAAATAATGAAGGAACTGGCTGAGAAATCGTATGACCTAAATCTTCTAAAAGTTTCCAAATTTTCGGATTACTTCCAGTTGCAACTATTAGTTTTTCGGTATTGAATTGATCATCATTAGTTTCTAAAATCCAGTTATCGTCTTTTTTATGAATTCGTTTTACGGGATGATTATATAAAACTTCAACTTTGTTTTTGTTTGCTTCATTTAAAAAGCAATCGATAATGGTTTGAGATGAATTTGAAACTGGAAACATTCTACCATCATCTTCAATTTTTAATTCTACTCCTCTTTGGTCAAACCATTCGATGGTATCACCAGTCATGAATTGATGAAAAGGGCCTAACAATTCTTTTTCACCCCTTGGATAATTGCGAACTAATTCTGAAGGAACAAATTCAGCATGTGTAACATTACAGCGTCCACCTCCTGAAATCTTCACCTTTTGTAATCCTTCCTTTCCACGTTCTAGAATAGCAACTTTTAAAGCTGGATTTTGTTCAGCAATATTTATAGCCGCAAAAAAACCTGCAGCTCCTCCTCCAACGATAATGACATCATACTGCTTCATATCAATTCGGGATTATCAGAAATAATTCCATCTACACCATATCCTTTCACTCGCTCTATAGTTTGTTGGTTGTTAACTGTCCAAGTTATGACTTTATACCCTTTATTTTGAGCTAAAGTCACATTATCTTTTGACAATAAAGCAACATTGGGATGAATTGCATGAGCATCAATTGTCTTAGCATATGCAATAGCATCTGAAACACTCGCTTTTGTGAGAACTCCTAATCGTAATTGTGGATTTATATTATAAACTGTTTTCAGCTCTTGATGCTGAAAACTAGAAATTAAAAAATGATTTAAATTCCAATACTTTGTTTCTATATATTCTGAAATAGTTTTACATGTTGGCATAGCCGTTTCACTTCCTTTTAATTCAATATTTAAAATACATTGTCTATCGATAACGTTTAAGACTTCCTCTAAAGTTGGAATCCTATACTTGTTTTCAACCTTTAGTTTTTTGAGTTGTGTTAAGGTATGTTTGTTAACTTCACCTGAACCATTGGTCATTCGATCTAAAGTGAAATCATGGAAAACAACTAATTCTCCTGAAGCACATTTGTGAACATCGATCTCAATAGCATCAACACCAAATTCTAGGGCTTTTTTAACCGAAGCAATGGTATTTTCAGCAACATGAGCTTTAACACCTCTATGACCTATTTTTAGTAATTGATTTGACATTATTTTGGACGCATTAAACCTTCTTGTGCGACAGAGGCTATTAAAACACCTTCTCTAGTAAATAAATTGCCTTTTGCAAAACCTCTAGCATTAGATGTATTTGGAGATTCTATTGAATACAACAACCAATCGTCATAGTCAAAATCTCTAAAAAACCACATCGAATGATCCAAACTAGCAGTTTGTGTATTATTCCAATTGGCTTTACTGGCATGTCTATTCATTGCAGACGTAAGAATATTATAATCTGAAATATAAGTCAATATTTGTTGTTTTTCACTTCTACTCAAACGCGTCACATCCCCTTTAAGCTTTACCCAAACATCTGTAAAAGGAGGTAAATCTTTCTTCTCTAAAGGGTTTGCAATTTGAGTTGGTTTAAATTCTATTGGACGTTCAATTTCAAAAAATCCTTTCACTCTACTTGGGAGCACATCGCGATACATTTCTAATAAATCTGTCCAACTCATTAGTGCTTCTGGCAATTTGATATTCGGTTTCATATCTATTTGATGTTCATAACCGGTTTCGGCTCTCTGAAAGGAGGCTGATAGTATAAAAATAGTTATTCCATTTTGTTCAGCAGTCACACGTCTTACAGAAAAACTTCCGCCATCTCTAACGATACTTACATCATAAATAATTGGTAATTCGAGATGTCCTGGTTCTAAAAAATAAGAATGTAGTGAATGTAATATTCTTCCATTTGTAATGGTTCGAGCAGCAGCATTTATAGCTTGTGCAAGCACTTGTCCTCCAAAAACATTCGGACTACCAACAGTTTTACTAAACCCTTGAAACTTATTATTTTCAATCTGATTTAAGTGTATTAATTGTAATAAATCTTGAGTTGATTTCATATTGGAATACTTAATTTTTCAAAGCTATAAAAATGGGCATTCAAAAAACCTATAAAGTTAAATTTTATAATTAGTTTAAGATTAAAAATTTTAGTTTTACAGTCCAAAATCATATTTTAAATATATGAAAGCAACTATAAAATTTTTGTGTGTCGGTCTAATACTTATCTCCTGTAAAACAGGAAATCTTGATGTTTTAGCTGATTTACCTTCTAGTCTAAAAGAAACATCTGCTATTGAGAAAACTGTTGATTCAGATTTGTTATGGGTTATAGAAGATTCAGGGAATAGCAATCATATATATGGTTTAGATCTTCAAGGTAAAATTGTAAAAGACGTAACTGTATCTAATTCTGAAAATATAGACTGGGAAGATTTAACTTCTGATTCAAATGGCAACATTTACATTGGTGATTTTGGAAATAATGATGAGGATAGAACTAAGTTTACGATTTACAAAATATCTAATATTAAGAACACCTCAAATTCAAAAAGTGCAGATTTAATACAATTTACACTTCCTGAAAATCTTGACTCCATAGATTTTGAATCATTTTTCTTACACAAAGGGTTCTTTTATATCTTTAGTAAAGACAATAAAGTATGTGATCTTATTAAGGTTCCTAATAAGATTGGGCAACACGAAGCTATCCATATTTCAAAAATAGAATTGGAAGGAAAACACAACAAAGTCACCTCTGCTGACATAAGTGAAAATGGAAAGACTGTAGTTTTGTTAAATCATAATAAACTATGGAAATTAACAGATTACACTAATGATGATTTCTTTAGTGGAACAATAAAAGTTTTAAAATTTGATCATGATTCTCAAAAGGAAGGCATCAATTTCATCAACGATAATCAAGTACTTATTACTGACGAGCGTAATAAATTTCAGGGAGGAAACATCTATCGTTTTGATATAAAATAGAAAAAAGTAAAATCATTCTAACAATTTATTCATTTTTACGTAACTGTAATTGATTTCTCCTAAGTGCTTATATCGTTCTTCATCATCTTGAAGTTTTCCCCAACCAAAATTACGTTCAATAACTTCATTTTTATATTGGCTTAATAAAACTTCAGACACGAGCAAATATTCGTCTTCTTTAATATCATTTTTTAAAAGACGATGAGCAACAATTACATCTTCACCCATAAGTTTGATGTGACTCCCTATTTGGACAGATTCTACATCTTCTCCATAATGAAGGATGATTTTCAAACCTAATTCTGGTACATTATCTATACCTCGTTCTTGACTATATTTTTTTGACAATACATCAAGTTGCTTATAAAACTGAGTGAAAAAAGTTTTGCATTGATTGATTAAGTCTATAAAAGGAGGAAGTGCTCCTTTTTTAAAAAACAACACAGCATCACCTTCAATTTCTGAGACTTTAAGACCTATATCATTGGCATAAATTATTTCATTAAGCAAAGCAGGAATAACCTTTGAGCTCAACTCGATATTGGTATCGCTCATAAAACGTGTAAACCCACTTATGTCTGGTATGCATATTAAAGTTGAATTATTTTCTTCCACTATTTCTTATTTTCATTTTAAAATCCAAAGCCTAATCTAAACGCTAAACGCAATCCATCATCACTATTAAAAGCTGAAATATTACCTGTTAGCATATTTGCCATATTTACAAATAAGCCACCTCCAAATGAATTATTCCATTTATCAGAATTATCATCATTTAACCATACTCGTCCATAGTCAGCTCCTCCATAAACACCAAGATAAACTGGGAACCAACCAGTTTTCACACGCGTTAAATTTAGTCGTAAATCTGTACTTTGAACAAATGCACGTTTTCCAGTAAAACGTTGGTTTCTATAACCTCGCAGTCCGTTATCAGCACCTAAGGTGGCACCTTGATAAAATTCAAAATCATTCCCTAAATTAATATGCCCTTTAAAGTTTGTTGCTAATACTAAATCACCACTTGGAATAAGTTTGTAGTCAAATCCTATTTCTGGTATTATATATGAGAATCCTTTTTCGGTTGAAACATTGTTCTTGTATCCAGCTTGAACACTTAATTGAAAACCCAGTGTAGGAAATGCTTCTCTATCTTTATTTTGAAAACTATATTTAGCATCAACTCCCCAAAAATCTTGTTTATCGAATAATTCATTATTTTCTGGAAACAACTCAATAAATCGATTTTCTGTACGTTCAACCTCATTAGACTCGTAAGACAATCCTACTTTAACTTCAGAGCCAGAATGACCTCTCCAAACTAGAGATGGCATTGCTTTAAAAGTTCTAATCTTAACTCGGTTGTAGTCTAAATCTACGTCTAAACCATCATCATCGTCAGCTTCAGGATTTGTAGTTTCATTTCCAAAGCCAAAAAAGTTGGTTGCATAATTAGGACTAGTAAAATCTATATCAATAGCAAAATTTACGTTTTGAAAAAATACATTAGCAAACTCAGCTCCATAGCCTAAATCAAAACCATTAGTTGCAAAAAAATATTCTGCTTTAAAACTATGTCTTGAAGAAAAAGGATTGCGTTCAAAGTTATAATTTGTTTTAGTAAATGCAGCTCCTATTTTAAATCCATCATCAGGATTTGCTCCTAAACTTGGTAAAATTTGAGTGGTTCCTGTTTTAAGTTTTTTGTAGTTGTAAACATTTGTGTAATAATTATCTGTTAACCTACGATTACCTTTATTCGTTTTAAATGTATTTGGTTTAGATTTATAATCATAATACTTTAATCGACTTCCATTTTCTATATCATAAGTGTCGTTATTTTGGCCTCCGAGTAAAAGAATTTTGATATAATCATTACCATCACCATAAACATGAAAGACATCGTCATCATCTAAAGCATAAATCCATATTTCTTTTGTTTCCGATTTTTGATACGTTCTATCTATAAACACATCAGCTTTTTTACCATCTTTAATACGGTAACCTGTAATTTTTGTTTGTCCGTTAGGCATACGTTCAACATCAAACCAATCGTCTTTATTTGTACCTTTAATTACAGCAAGTTCGTTAGTTAATTTAAAATAACGATCAGAAATTTTTTGAAGATTACCTCGTCTTGCTTTTAACTTACGCTTAATTTCCTCTACAGTGTCATCTCGAACTTCTTTGGGCATATTCAAAAAAGCTTTTTCAATAATTTCATCGGTAACTCCTTCTTGAATTATTTTAACTTGAGCATCCCAAACGTCTTTTCCTGAATGTTGTATTAATTCCATATCTAGAGGATATGGTTCAACATTAACACTTTTCACATCAACTAAATCATCACTATATTCTCTGAGCAAACGTGCTGCAGGAATAAGTTTAATTGCAGTACCCAATAAAGCGCCATCTCCCATAATTGAAAAGGCTTGATCTCTATCTCTAGGTAAAGGACGAAATACTTTTTTTCCGTTCTCTTTAAACTCAATCCAACGCCACTGATCTTGATGACGATCCCAATCACCAATAAGCATATCAAATAAACGTGCTCTAATGTAAGCAGCTTCATCTATAATTATGTCTTCGTCTTTATGAAGTTTTTTCATCATATCGTCTGTGCTCTCAATCTTATCTTGAAAGCCAAAGCTAGCTAGATTGCTATGACCTTCTGAAGTATGCTCTTCAATCATATATAATTCACCTCCAAAATCATCATTATAATCTCCTAGAGCCTTTTGGTGTGGTACATAATACAGAACTGGATTAGTGTGATAGACTCCAATTGCATCAGACAAATCACCAATAACAAAAGGTGCATATGGATGTGACCCAGTGAAGACATCAAGTAACAGTTCTTCTGTAGCTGTATCTTCAAATTGTCCTTCTATATATTGATCTTTAAAAACAGTTGCTTGTAAATATTGTAAAGCTTGTTTACGCAAAGCCCTCATAACATACTGAGTTCCATTTTCATCTTCAAGTCGTAGAGATTTTGATTGATTCCCACCTCCTTTTCGCACAGGTTTTAATCCTCCAAAAAGCGTATCTAAATTTACAGTTGGCGCTTCAACTTTAGTGCTAAAATATTTACGGTAGCGTTCACCCCAAAAGAATTTTTGACTTTTAGAGGCATTGGTTTCCTCAGCTGTATAAATTGATGCCATTACTGTATCTGGAAAATCCTCAGGATAAGATTGGTATGCTTTTAAATCTGGCTGAAACACTTGGCTTTCAAAAACAATTTTATTGTCTGTTACGGAATAAAATCTAACGTATGAAGACCCATCTTCAAATACATCTAACCTTGCATAACCTGGTGTTCCATAAGAAAACAACCCAGCTCCAACATTGCGAGTTGGTGTGATTTTTGAACCAGAACCACTAACAATTTGTTTGAGATTATCTTTTTCTAAATATTGTAAACTATGTTCATGACCAGATACAAAAACCACCTTTTTATTTTCTTGAGCCAAACTCACTAACCGTTGTTTAAGCTCATTATAATGCTTGTTTTGAAGATCCACATCACTTAAGCCATTTGCTTTTCTAAACACGTTTTTTATTGTTCCCAAAACCGGTAATGGAGACATATGGTTTTTTACACTGTATTGTCCTCCATGCGGCCCATTAGTAAACATTGGATGGTGAATCGCAACAATAGTGGTCTTACTTCTAGCTTTTTTTATGAGACTACTAAATTCATTCAAAAAAGCATCTCTAGTCTTTATTTGACAATCATCATTAATAGTCGGCTTATTGTTCCAATTGGTTAAATACCATTGACTATCAACTATAATAACATCTATATCCTTTGTAACATGAATTTTTTCAATCGGACAGCCATCTTCTGGTAAAAATGTATTTTTTCCTAATGCATCTTCAACGAATTTTTCCTGACGTTTTAAGCCTTTTACTCCAGAATACCAATCGTGATTTCCTGGAATAAAAACAGTTTGACCTTTAAAATTTTTAGCAATATTGGTTTGAGCTTCAATACGTTTTTCAGCAGTATTTCTATGCTTATGATTTTTATCAGGAAACCCAATAGGATAAATGTTATCCCCTAAAAATATTGCAGTACTATTTTTTGTTGCGTTATTTAACTCAGTCTCAAAAGCCTCTAGCACCTCTGAGGATGCTCCTAATTGATAGTTTCCAGCATCTCCAATTAAGTAAAACGAATGTTTTATTTTTTTATTTGGAAATGTACTGGACTTATTGTCATTTTTATATTGTGGTTTAAATGTTGCACATGCATTACATAGAATTAGGCATATGAATACCATTAAAACTTTATAGTTTATTTTCATCTTGGTTAGTTTTTAAGATGTTTAAAGATAGTAAATCAATAAGAAAAATCTGATTTAAGTTTAGTTCAAAATAATCGAAGTATTAAATACAACTTCACTTGCTAAAGTTTTATGCACTGGACATCGGGAGGCAATTTCTTTTAATCGCTGTTTTTGTGTGTCGTCTAAATTCCCAACAAACTTCAACTTTTTACTTATATGATCTAAATATCCAGGTTTTTCAACATCCAATTCTAGCTCATCACTATGCTTTTTTGAATATGAGATATAAACAAACACTTCTTGTAAATCCCATTTTTTTCGTTCTGCATACATTTTCAAAGTCATTACTGTACATGCAGCTAGAGACGCATTCAAATATTCATAAGGTGAAGGGCCAAAATCATCACCTCCAATCGTAGTAGGCTCATCTGCAATAAAACTGTGTTTTTTAGTTTGAATAGAAGTTGTAAAATTATCTTCTATAAGATTTAAATGTCCAACTAATTGTTCTCCATTGGTATCCAACATTATGTTATCTTTTTTATCAAAATAACGTTCAACCCAAGCAGCAATAACATTACCAACATACTTACTGTCTTCGGTTTTTGATAATAAATGATCTGAATTGTCTAAAGAAACAAAACTTTTAGGATGATGTGCTTTATGGTATAATTGTTCTGCATTGTTTATCCCTACAATAGAATCAATTGGAGAATGTAAAATTAAAAGTGGTTTTCTTAACGATTTAACTATGGTAGGCAAATCAGTTTTATCGAAATCAGACACAAATGCTTCATCAATTTTAAAAGGTCTACCTCCTATATTTACTTCTACTTCACCTTTATTTTTAACCTCATCAATTCCATGCGAAAACAAATGTTTTACATGATTAACTGTCGAAGGTGCACCTATAGTTGCTACTGCTTTTATGTTATTTAATTTAGAAGCTGCTACTAATACTGCAGCTCCACCTAATGAATGCCCAACCAACAATGAAGGCGCTTTATAAGTATCTTTTAAAAAATTATTTACTGAAATAAGGTCATCAACATTCGCAGAAAAATGACTATCTGCAAATTCGCCTTCACTTCTACCTAAACCAGTAAAATCAAATCTTAATACTCCAAAACCATGGTTTGTAAGTGACCTGCTAATATTTTTAACAGCACTTAAGTTACTACTACACGTAAAGCAATGCGCAAAGATTGCAAAGTAGTTTGGTTTTTGGTTCGCAGGCAATTCTAGATATGCTTGAAGTTTAATACCTTTTATATTTTCAATTTGAAGTTTTTCAGTTTTCATAATCTGATTTTATGTAAAATTTAAAGTTAGCTATGCATTAGTAGTTGGTCGCAATAAATTGAAAATACTTAAAAAAGTGACTTTAAGAACTACATGACAACATAGAACAACCTACTTTGTGTCTTGCCCAATCTGGACGTTTTGCAAACCATTTTTCATATTCTGATTGCTCTTGGTATGGCTGTTTTAATAATTTAAATAATTCATCAATTAATTTATAATCGCCTTTATTTGCGTCATCAATAGCCAATTGAGCCATATAATTCCGGAGTACATATTTAGGATTGACTTTATTCATCGCTATTTTTCTTTCTTCATCAGAACGTGTCTCTTTATCTAATCTAAATTCATAACGTCCAAACCAATCTTTCCACTGCTGTGCAATTTCAGCTGAAATTTCAGTTAGCATATAAAATGCATCATTTACAATTTGTAATCCTTTTGAAGCATCACCCTTTTTAAAACTTGATAAATTTCTAAAGAAAATTGTCATATCTGTTTCGGAAAGCAGCAAACAATCTTCGAGTGCTTTAATCAATAAATTATCTTTGTCATCAACAAGGTCTAATCCTAACTTGGATCTCATCATTTCTAAAGATTTAGTTTCAAAATCTGTTTTATATTGTTCTAATATAGTTTCTAAAGGTTCTGTCTCTTGAATTAATGGATATAGTGCATTAGCTAATTGATACAAATTCCAAAGTCCGATATTAGGTTGATTGCCATATCGATAACGCTTATGCTGGTTATCGGTTGTATTTGGAGTCCACCCAAAATCGAAACCTTCAAGCCAACCATATGGACCATAATCTATGGTTAAACCAAGTATTGACATATTATCTGTATTCATAACTCCATGAACAAAACCAACGCGTTGCCAATGAATAATCATCTCCAGTGTACGCCTTGATACTTCAGCAAAAAATTTAATATATGTTGCTTTAGAAGGGTTGCCCAAATGTGAAAAATGATGCTTTATGGTATAATCAACTAATATTTTTAGATTTTTATGATCTTGTCTAGCAACAAAAATCTCGTAGCTCCCGAATCTTAGAAAAGAAGGCGACACTCGAGACACAATAGCACCTTTTTCGTAAGCTGAATTTCCATCATAAAGCATATCTCTTAGCACTTCATCACCTGATAATGCTAATGATAACGCTCTAGTAGTGGGCACACCAAGGTGAAACATAGCCTCACTACATAAATATTCTCTTACAGAAGATCGCAATACTGCTAATCCGTCTGCAGTTCTTGAATATGGTGTTTTTCCAGCACCTTTAAGTTGAATCGCCCATTGTTTATTTAGATGTTCAACTTCGAATAAATTAATTGCTCTTCCATCACCTAGTTGCCCAGCCCAATGTCCGAATTGATGTCCACCATAACACATAGCGTAAGGCGTTGTATTTGGTAACACTTTATTCCCAGTAAATACATTAGTAAAAGATTCTTGTTTAATTTCATTTTCAGAAACACCTAAAGTAGAAGCCATATTACTAGAAACATGAATCAACACTGGTGCTTTTGTTTTTTTAGGTTCCACATACGAAAAACAAGCTTCTTTAACTTGTCGTGTTGCATTCTCTAAAATTGGATCTGCTGGCAATTCTTTAGTGAATGTATGTTTTATATTTAAATTCATATTTGTCTAGCCATTTCAAAAGGTCTTTATCTGACGGGTTTCTTAATGTTTTTGTATCGATAGTAATTGTTGGGAAATTTAGTTTTCTATTGTTGTATAAGTTACGTAATTCTTCAGCATAATCTACATTTTGTTCAACATCAAAAAACTCAAAATCAAGACTTAATCCATCAAAAAACATCTTATAGTGTTGTGTTTTATGGCACCTTTCGGCACCATAAAGTTTAATAATAGTATTCATTTTTAAATTCTTTCTCGTTATTTAAGCTTATCTGAATGAAGCTTGCGAAGTTTAGTCAACTTAGGCGTAATCACAAAACTACAATAGCCTTGATTTTGATTATCTCTATAATAATTTTGATGTTCTTTTGTTGCTTCGTAAAATACATCTAAAGGAGATACTTCTGTCACGATTGGATTCTCGTAATATGTTTTTAATTCTTTGATTACAATTTCAGAAATCGCTTTTTGCTCATCATCATTATAAAAAATTACTGATCTATATTGTGTTCCACGATCTGCACCTTGACGGTTCAATGTTGTAGGATCATGAGTTGTCATGAAAATGACAACCATTTCTTCAAATGAAATGACATTAGCATCAAACGTTATTTGAATGACTTCTGCATGACCTGTTAATCCAGTACAAATTTCACGATATGTTGGATGTCCAGGGACAATTCCGCCAGAATATCCAGAGACAACCTTAAGAACACCTTTCACTTCTTGAAATACTGCTTCAGTACACCAAAAACAACCACCTCCAAAAGTAGCAACTTGTATGTTTTTAGTTGTCATTTGCTACCTCCTTTTCGAGTTGCATAGATTCTGAATTGATACAATAGCGCAATCCGCTAGGTTCTGGGCCGTCTGGGAATATATGACCTAAATGCGCATCACAAGTATTACACATCACCTCAACACGAACCATTCCGAAAGAAGCGTCTCTTTCATATTTAATAGCATTTTCTTTAATTGGTTGTGTAAAACTTGGCCAACCTGTTCCAGAGCTAAACTTGATAGTAGAATCAAACAGAGGTGTATCACAACAAATACAATTATATTGCCCTTCGTCATAAATACTACATAATGCACCACTATGTGGTCGTTCAGTTCCTTTTTGTCTTGTAATTCTAAATTGCTCAGGAGTTAATTGAGCTTGCCATTCGGCTTCTGATTTTTCTACTCGTTTATCAGGAGTAGGATTCCCATTTACGGAAAAGTTGATAACGTCTTTCCAAGTAAGCATGATATAGTCCTTTCTTTTTTTAATTAATATATATGCTTTCAATTTAAAGTTAGTCGAAATAAATCTAAATTTCTTACAATTATTTATTATGATTAGTTTACTGAAAGCATTTTATAAATTTACGACAAAATAAAGTGCCTATTTTACATTAACTAAAGTTTAGTATTTTTACTAAAAATCCATTTTATGACTCCTCTTATTACTAAAGCCGAACAATTTGTTTCTAATCATCTTAATGATAATTTAGACACTTCCTTTGTTTATCATAATATTGCTCATACCCAAAGAGTTGTTGCTAAAGTTCATGAACTCATTGAAGAAGTTGAGTTGACTGATAATGAAAAGGAACAATTAATTTTAGCAGCCTGGTTTCATGATACTGGATTTACAAAAACTATTAATGGTCATGAAAAGGAAAGTGCAAAAATTGCAGAAGGATTTTTAAAATCTGAAAACATATCTGAAGACATAATCAATAACGTTTCAGAAATCATATTAGCAACCCAAATGCATTATGAACCAAAAAATAATTTGGAAGGACTTATTAGAGATGCAGATTGTGCTCATGTTTCAAGTAAAAACTATGAAGATTACTCATCGCTTTTGCGTAAAGAATGGGAACTAACTTTAGATAAAAAAGTATCTAAGGACGAATGGCTGCAAGAGAATATCAAATTCATAACAAATCATACATTTTATTCCCCTGAAGCGGCTTCAAAATGGGAAAAGCGTAAGGGGAAAAACTTAGCAAACCTCATACAGAGTCAAAATAAAATCAAGGAAAAAACTGAGAAACTTAAACAGAAAAAGGCAGAGTTACAGTTTAAAAAACACAAATTGGATTTACCTGAGCGAGGCATAGAAACGATGTTTAGAGTGGCACTCCGAAATCATATAACCTTGAGTGATATTGCAGATACAAAAGCTAATATTTTATTATCTGTGAATGCGATTATCATTTCATTGGTTTTATCTAATCTTGTGTCAAAATTAGATAATCCTTCGAATTCTTATTTAATTTGGCCTACAGTTGTTTTTGCACTATTCACTGTAGCTTCAATTGTGTTATCGGTTCTTGCCACACGACCTAACGTAACAAGTGGTAAGTTTTCTAAAGAAGATGTCGCCAATAAAAAAGTAAACTTATTGTTCTTTGGAAACTTTCATAAAATGAAACTTGATGAGTTCGAATGGGCTATGAACGAAATGATGCAAGACAGAGACTACCTTTATAGTTCACTCACAAAAGACTTATATTTCCTTGGTTTGGTATTAAATCGAAAATACAACTTACTTCGTTTAACCTATACAGTTTTTATGATTGGTATTGTAATAAGTGTAATTTGTTTTGGATTAGCTTTTGAAATGTATGGAACAAGTACCATAATAGACGAAGCAAGCTCTTTAATTCAATAATTAAATCAAGCTTTTATTTCTTTCATTAAATCTTGGTAGGTATAAAACTCTTTATTATTGTTTTTTTTATGATACAATACACTTACGCGTATAGCCTTTAACCCTGTAACAGCTTGTAAGTCTTGAAGTTCTACAATCTCCATATCATTATCTAAATATTTTTTAGATTGTAAGAATTTAATATATCTCATGTATTCTATTTCATCTTGTTTTTGAGAATACACAATACTTATTTTTCCTTTTTGAGTAACACGTTCTGAAGTTCCTTTTATATACGCTTTATCAACTCTCTTTTTTACAATCTCATAACGTGCATTATACGTACCATCTACATCAAATTGTTTTTCGTCCATTCTAAAACTAATAGATAATGGTTGATTAAATACTAGTATCATGGAGGCAACATCAAGTTTTACTGGAAAGTCAGATTGCATTAAATAAAAAGCATTCTCCATCTCTACCATAACTTGTAACTGCCATAATCGTAGGTTGTATAAGTAAATCGGATTAAAACTATCTTCTTTTGTTATAGATTCTCCTATGTACATGTTATGCTCCACACCGTCAGTTTTGAAACGCTCAAAATAATGAGGATACATCGCTTGAGCTTCAATTTGTTTTTTATCTAAAAGCCAAGCCATTTCTTTGTTGATTAGAGCAATGGTATCGTCATAATTTTTCCTGTGATGGTAAAGCACTTTAACTTTATCATCAATACTATCAAAATAAGACTGAACCTCTTCTTTTAACTCATGTGTCACCTTTAAGTGATCAAGAACTGGATCAATATCTTGATTAATAAATGCGGAAATTTGCTGTTCACTATCAACTTGAAAATTAGTTTTTAATCCATTTAAATAGGTGTTTATTTGGAATAAGAATTGCTCATATATTGGTAAACTTTCAATCTTTAAAGCATTTTCAACAATAGATTTCAGTGCATTTAACTGAATTGTCAAATCGTCTCTTGTTGCAGAATTTCTAGCTTCTGAAGATCCTTTTATATCAATTTGACCATAAAGTGGATATATATTATCGAATGCTATTTTGTTAAAGTTAGGTTCCTTACCATTCAATTGATCTTTAATAAAATTCCGTGCTTCTTTTTCAAATCTCCAATGCACACTTGGATGGATTGATGTACATTCGGTTTGGATTATGGCTTCCACCAAATTTTCTTCTTCATTTTTAGAACGCTCTACTGCGGAAACAATAAATGGCATCACGTCATTTAACTTATTGGCATTTATGCTATTAAGCACTTTCGGTTCTTCTGAAACAATTTCAAGAATTCCTAACAAGCCATCTTCATTAGCAATAGGTGCTAAAATGGCGCTTTTAATATTTTGATGCTTTAGTGTTTTTATTTGAGGCGCTTTACCTTTAGACAACTCATAATACTTATTAACATCAGATAGAGTATAGAATTTTTTATCTTCTAATAAACGTTTATAAGAATGCTTACAAAGTGTTCCTGAACAACTTTCACTATCTAACTTATTTAATAAAAAGCTATTCATTTCAACTCCATAAACACGCTCAAATTGACACTCTTCTTCATTGTATATAGAAAATCCAACTTTTATATTTTTCAAACCAAGTAGTGATTGAAAAACAGCATGGAAGTCTTCCATAAACCCTTCATCCTTTCTTTTATCTTCTCCAATTAAAGTAGTCTTAATATTAGATATAGATTGGTCATCTGTAACATTAAAAATATTAGAGATTACAAAACCCTTAAATAAGTAACTGTCTTTGGGGAACTTTTTCTTCCACAACTCAATATTTTCGAAATTATCAAGAAGTTCATCAACATCTTCTTGTGTAATTTTAGGAGCTTTTTTTGTTGGAATAATTTCAGTAAAATCGGCATTATATAAAATTTTATAAAATTGCATGATGCCTTTTTCATTAGGAATTTCATAATAAAAAGGACGCTTGAAATTTAAATTATAACCGTAACAAAATGCCAGAATAATAGTACATGCTATGATGTATTTATCATCTTCAGGCATGTTTTTGATTTTCAATTCAAAATCGTCACCAGCCTCTCTTATAATATTTTTGAAGCGCTCAGAAGAATTAAAAATAAGATTATGAAAAGGTACTGAAGCCGTCTTTATTTCATTTTTAGAAAGTACAGGACTAAAAGAATCCTGAAGAATAATTCCGATTTCTTTTTCTCGTTCTTTCAAAACAGATATTTCGCTAAAACCCTCTCTTAGTATAGGGTAAGCATCAGCACTTTTTAAAACACGTTTAGCTTTAGCAGCTATGAATTCGTCATCACTTATTGCTAAATCCTCATAATACTTAAGTAGTTTATTAAAACTTACTAAAAGCTTAAAAGGTGAATCAAGGTTATCGTTGAGATTATTCATAGTGGCTGTTCTGAACTTATAAAGTTACGAATTAAAACTATTGTCGATAATTATTAGACTTTCTTACAGCTAAATTGTTACGAAAGAATATGTGAATAGTTTAAAATTAAAAGCCTAATATTCCGTAAGTCCAATTAGAACCATCACTAATAAAAATAAGTGTTTTTGTACGATGACCTCCACCTAAACCTGAATCCATATTTACTGGTCCAGCAAATCCAGTACTGCTATCACCTGCAAAAAACAACACACCTGCAAGTGTATCATCAGTTGACAAAATGATGTCAGCATTGATAGTATCTTGAATATTTCTTATTATATATATCCTTCCAGGATGATCGTCTGCGTCTGGCAGTTGAAATTCCTGATCATTAACCGTGGGACTGACCGAAATATAGACACCATCATCAATAGGAGCTGGAGCGCCAACTATTCCTGCAATAGTGACATGTTTAACTGATAAATTACCATTTATTTCTAAAGTACTACGAGGTGTTGTTGTGCCGATACCAACTTGTGCAAATGAGCATATGCTGCTCAAAAGAACTGTTATTATTAAAATTCTCTTCATAATCATCCCTTTAATGTTATGCTTATATCCAATAAGCAGCAGGTTCTATTATTTATTTGGGGCTTGTAATAACTTTAATTTGTTTTTTCTTCTAATAAAACAATGTCGTATTTTGAATTTAATACTGCTTTTCCATTTTTTACTTCAATATCCTGATTTGAATATGCATCATATAATCTGGTTCCATCTTCATAAATTCTGGAGACATTTAATTCTTTTGCTCCTGAATCTAAATCTAATCCAATAACTACAACATCTTTAAAATCCCCTTTAGTCATGCTTCTGTAAAACACATATGGTTCTTGTGTTATCATTTGATGTATCCCAGCTCCAACTGCAGGATGGCGTTCTCTAAATTTACCTAATTTTTGCCAATGATTCAAAATAGCTTTAGTCTTACGACTGTTTGAAATCGCTTCCCAATTCATAAATGAACGTAAAGTAGCGTCTCCATTGGCACCTTCAACTATTAATGATCTAGCAGATTCATCTCCATAATACACTTGTGCTGTTCCTGGTGATAAAAGTAACTTATTGGCTGTTTCAAATGGCTTTGAACGTTTAGCATCAAATGGACTGCCGTCATCATGTGAACTTAAATAATTTAATGTTCCGAAATCTTTTAAATCACCTCTCAAAGCTTCAGAATATCTTTTAAATAAATCTTCGTAACCTAGTTCTTTTGAATTCCATTTAAACTCAAAATTGATTAAACTTTGGAAACTGGGTGGACTGAAATAATTGACTTCTCTATCGCCAAAATCAAATTGTTGTCCGCTACTAATTCCGTAGTTATAAACTTCACCAACTAAGTAGAAGTTGTTATCATCTAAAACTTTTTCGGGATTGTTCTTTTTAAATTCTGTAAACGCATAATCACATTCGATTTTAAATTCTTGCCATACAAATTCTTCAGTGTGTTTTACAGTGTCTACACGATAACCATCAACCCCAAATTCTGTAACATAATCGGTTAACCACTTCATGATATAGAAACGAGGTGCTCTAGGGTATTTTGTTCTTTCAAAAAAGTTGTCAAGTTCAGTGACTTCTTGCTCATAACGTCCTTCAGATTTCCATTTTTCAATCAATTGAGGAGGCAAATCGACATTATCATTACTTTCTGTTTTAATATCTGGAAGGTTTTTTACCAAGGTACAAGTAATCGTATTTTCATAACTATCGTACTTACATTGCGGACTCGTTCTCACCCAACTATTTGGCCAAACAGAATCTTTATCCGTAACTGGACCTGTATGATTTATTACAGCATCTAACAGAATACGAATGCCTTTTTTGTGTGCCGCTGTAACCAATTCATGTAAGTCCTCTTTAGTTCCGAAATTAGGATCGATATTCGTCCAATCTTTGGTCCAATAACCATGAAAACCATAAGTTACTCCTGTACCTTCATTGGTTCCGCCATGAATTTGCTCTACAATTGGTGTCATCCAAATGGCATTGATTCCTAAATCTGTAAAATAGTCTTCATTAATTTTTTGAGTGATTCCTTTAATATCACCACCTTCAAAACCTCTAAGTTTCCCAGTTGTTTTAGTTCTGTCAAAATTAATGTCATTTGAAGTATCTCCGTTATTGAATCGATCTGTTAACAAAAAATAAAGATTTGCACCTTCCCATACAAAAGGTGTTTTTGCATTTGCAATTGAAACATCAACATCAGAAATATCAACATTATTCTGTTTATGATTCTCCTGACAGGAAGTCATCATAAGAAAACCGCTTACTAAATAGAAAATATATTTCATAAAGTCTTATCGTATTAATATTTTATATTCCCATGGTTTAAGTGATATTTCATCACCTTTAAACTCAATTTTTTGATTAGTCATATAATCTAAATACATCGCTTTGGGAATAGATAATTTGTTATTTTCATTAGACACATTTCCAACAAATAATATTGACCTACCATCTTTTGATCGTTCGAACATAAGTATTTCTTTTATAGATTCTAAACGGTTATAAGTTGCGGCATTTTTCCCACCATGCAAAGCTGGATTTGTGTTTTTAAGCTGTCCTAATTTTTGAAGTAATTTCCAACTATCACCTTTGGTTTTAGGAAATGAATCTTTTTCGAAGAATTTTAATCTATGGTCTAAATCGTATTCCTGCCCTGAATATATTAATGGCATTCCCTTAAGCATAAAACTCAAGACTGTCATTAATTCTGAAGCATCTCCCATACGCTCTTTTATTGTACCGTTCCATGAATTTTCATCATGATTAGTGACAAAATTCATTAAGATATCATCTGCATCATAATCTTTGCCTATTTTTTGAATATAAGCCTCATAATCATTCAAATTCTTTTCGCCTTTAGCTAAAGCATTTAATAAATGATGTCCATCCCAAGCATAAGCCATATCAAATAAATTTCCATCTAATAATTCTGGCTCCCAAGCTTCTGCTAACATGAAAATATCTTTCTTTTTTCTGAGTTCAGGCACAGCTTGTTGCCAAAAATCTAATGGTACAGAACCTGCAACATCGCATCTAAAACCATCTACACCTTCTTCGGTAATCCAATACGACATGTCTTCAATCATTTCAGTTCTCATATTTTGATTGTCGTAGTTTAAATCGGCAACATCAGTCCAATCTGTACCTTCTGGATGAATCACTTCACCTTTGTCATTTTGCGTATAATAATCTGGGTTCGTTTTTAACCATTCATGATCCCAACCTGTATGATTAGGAACCCAATCTAAAATAACATAGATACCATTATCATGAGCAGTTTTAACAAGCTCTCTAAAGTCTTCCTTTGTTCCAAATTCAGGATTAATTTTAGTGAAATCGGTAACAGCATAATAACTTCCTAAGTATTTAGCCTGTTGATTTGCAGGAAACTCAGAAGCAAATTTACTATCTGGACCTCCTGTTGCTTTTCGTTTTGTTTCAGAAATTGGAAACACAGGCATCAACCAAATAATTTTAACGCCTAAGTCTTTTAACTGCGGAATATCTTTTGTAAACATATCAAAAGTACCTTCAAGTGAGTATTGACGAATATTAGCTTCGTAAATCACAGCTGTTTCCATATCAGAATTTGAAACTGGAGCTAACATCTCAATAGTCTCTTCGTTTACTACTTTATCAACCACTTCTTTATTTTCTGTTTTGCAGGCAAAAAATAATGATAGAGCAACTATTATTAGCGTGTAATTTTTCATGTTTATTGTTTTTTGAGTTTTATTTCGATTTCTTTTTCTTTTTCTGTATTCCATTCTATTGGAATCGTCAGCGTTTGTTTTTTGCTATTCCAAACACCTTTGGTTTTTCTATTACCAATCTTGATCCGCTTTGGTTGATATGGTATATTATGAACTACAAGTGATATTGCTTTGTCCTGAGATTTGTAGTTATTTCCTATTTCAGCTTCAATTTCGATCTCTAAACATTGTCCATCAAGTTCTGCTTCAAATTGAATGAGTTCATAAGCGCCTTTTTCGAAGGCATTTACCGTTTTACCATCATCGTTATATATTACACGTTCACTTTTTTTAATAGAAGCATCAAAAAAGTAGTGTACAATTAAATCATTTGCATCATATTCTGAAGTCGATTGTATGGTTTGTGTCATTGGAATAAATGCGCCTCCACGAACAAATGTTGGGATAGTATTTTCCTTTAATTTATAAATTGCAACACTTCCACGATTATACTTTTTGTTTGAATAAAAATCAAACCAATTTGAAGATTTTGGAAAATAAATCGTTTGATTTTCAGCTTTAGAAATAGTAACAGGTGATACTAAAAAGTCATTTCCCCAAAGGTAAATAGTCGCATCGTCTTGAAGCATTTTGTTAGTTTCTTCTTCAAAGAACAATGGTCTCATTAAAGGCGCTCCTGTTTGATTGTTCTCGAACATCAGATTATAATTATAAGGCAGTAATCGATAGCGTAATTCGATAGCTTCTTTAGCCATTTTTTTTGCCTTATCGCTTCTAAACACCGGTTCGCTAGGAACATCTTCTTGTGCATGTGGTCTGTAAATTGGTTGAAATACACCATATTGTAACCAACGCACATATAATTCATCATCGAGATTTGCACCTGCAAATCCGCCTAAATCTGAATGCATGTATGCTAAACCTTGCATCCCCATTTGTAATGCAATTTCTGGCTGTGATTGTAATCCTCCCCAAGTTCGATTAACATCTCCAGACCAAGGCACCATACCAAATCTTTGAGAACCAGAATAACCCGCTCGCATTAAAATAAATGGTCTATTACTAGGGTTAGCTTCTAAGCTTGCTTTGTAAACTAATTTTGCCCAATAATGGCCATAAATATTATGAACCTCATCTGCTGAACCTGTTGCATGTTGTACCCAAGAAGGATGAACTTCTGGTTCGCCTAAATCTCCCCAAAACCCATTAAATCCTAGTATTGATAAATCTTTATAGATATTTTTAAACCAGTCATTCCCTTTCGGTTCAAAAATATCTATGATGCCAGTATTTCCAAAATAAAAATCATAGGTTGCTGGTTGTCCGAGGGAATCTTTCGCCAAAATATTTTCTTTAACTGCCTCATCCCAACGACTAGATGTTGTTAACATAAATGGTTCTGTGATTAAGATCGTTTCAACATCCTTAGACTTCAAATTTTTTATCATTTGCTTTGGATTAGGAAATGAATCTTTTAAAAACTCTAAGTTGCCCATAGTTCCTTTGAGCTCTTTACCAAACCAATACAAATCTAAAATGATTGCATCAACAGGAATCTGTTCTTCTCTAAATGCATCAATAGTTTCTATTGTTTCCTTTTGAGAATGATAACCGAATCGGCTTGAAAAATTACCTAAAGCCCAACGTGGTAACATAGGTTGCTTTCCTGTTAAATCGGTATAATTATCTACGATATCAAACCATGATTCTCCTGCAATGACCTGATAGGTTTTTCTACCAGAAATGGTTTCGTAAGTAACTGTGTTATCTGCTCTACTATCTAAATCTAAATAACCAATTGGTGCATTATCAAAATGTAACATATACTTATTTGATGACATCACAATCGGCATTGTAAAATTCATGAGTTTTGACGCTGTTTCATAACCATAATGTGCTCTATTATATAGCCTCAAACGGTTTCCACGACGGTTCATTCCTAAAGCTCTAGCTCCTCCTCCATATAGCACTTCATCTTCAGAAACACCAAACTGAATGGTTTCAAATTCATCATTTTTTTGATATCCATTTCGTTCTGAAACGATTGGTTTGCCATTGTATTGGTAGGAAATCTTAAAAGGTTGTTTTTGAATACTGACTGAAATACCTTCCGAAGAAAAATAAACTTCTTTAGTATTGTCTTTAAAATCTGTTATTAATTTTGATGGTTCTAAAACGACTGCATGAGATGCATTCAAGGCTGTTTCTCCAGTAGGAATGAATGTTGTTTCAACAATATCTTTTGAATAGAATTGAATATTATACATTCCGTCTGAAACATAAATTTCTAATTGGTTATTATTCAATTTGGCATCAACAAATTCACGCTCTTTAATACTTTCAGGAAACAACCATAATATGGTTTGTTCAAAGTTTGTACGCCATAATTCTTCGTTGTGTTTCCCTTCAGGAACAACTTTAGAATTAATATTTTTAAGATTAAAGCCTTGATCTTTGAGAATATCAATAACTTGATTCATATCCTTAACTGTCTGATTTATTTCTTCAAAACCAGCATTACTACCTTCATTGCCACCTGCAAGAAAATACATTTTAGTATCTGAAACATTTCCATGTAGCTTCGTATATTGCTTTATTTCAGGAGCAAACCAAAATGCTGGTGAGTACACACCTATTTTACCAAATATCTCAGGATATTTTAAACCAGCATAATGCGAAATCAATCCACCCATTGAACTCCCAATGATGGCTGTATTTGCTTTATCAATCAAAGTCTTATAGTTATTGTCGACATATGGCTTTAAGGTCTTTGTAATAAATTCAAGATAAGCGTCACCTTCTCCTCCTCCATATTTATTATTCTTCCATGGAGAATATTCATCAAGACGATTGTCACCTCCATTATCAATTCCAACTATGATAAGTCCAACATTTTTATCCCTAAACAATCTATTCATCGTTTCGTCTGCATTCCACTCACCTGAATACGAGGTTTTATTGTCAAACAAATTTTGACCGTCATGCATATAAACTACTGGATAAGATTTGTTCGACGTGTAATAATCTGGTGGTAAATAGATCCAAATACGCCGTTTTCTATTAAGCTGTGGCATTTCAAAATCTTCAGAAATAATCGATACATTATCAGCAGCTGTTGAAGCTTTTTGAATATCAAAGGAATTTGACCAACCAGCAATTTTTACATGCATGGTATCATTTGCTTTCTTGAATATGTGGTTTCGGTTATCAATGGCTTCACCTTTATTATTGCACTCTACAGATTGCCATGACCCTTGTGTGAATTTGAACAGCAAGTTTTCAGATGTTTGTAAGGTGATTTGGTGTTTTCCTTCCTTTAATTGAAGTTTATATTTGTCTTGTCCACCAGTCCAATCTTCAAAGCCGCCCGAAATAAAAATAGAAGCATCTTTTGGTGTTTCTTCTGGCAACTCATCGACTACAATCGTGACTTGAGCCATTAGGTTGAACCCAAATAATAAACTTAATATGAGCGTAACTATTTTCATTTATATTTTTTGTTTAGTAGTCAACATTGTAACTCCTTTACTATTTAATCCTATTGTATTATTCCAAATAACAGTGTCTCCTGTAACAATATTTCTTAAGGTCTTACTATCCAATCCTATTTCTGAAAAACGTTTTAAATCTAGTGATAATGGATCTTCGTTTTTATTTAGAATCAATACTACAGTTTCATCATCTAAAATTCTAGTCAACACATAAATTCCATCCAATGGAGCAAAATGAAGTGTTCGGCCTTCATGAATGGCTTTACTGTTCTTTCGGTAATTCAAAAGTTTTCTCATAAACGATTGCATGTCTTTTTCTTCATCAGACAAACCTTCACCTGTAAATGCATTAACAGAATCTCCTTCCCAACCACCTGGAAAATCTGTTCGAATTAAGCCATGATCACCTGGTTTTTCAAAATCATTCATTAAGATTTCAGTTCCATAATACATCTGCAAAATTCTAGGCATAGTTGCATAAGTAGCTAATGCCATTTCAGTATTTGTCACATCTCCTTTCAACTGTGTGAAAATGCGACTCATATCATGATTTCCTTCAAAAATCATAATATCTTTTGGGTTAGCATAATGGAAATCATTGGCTAAGCCTTCATAGATTTTCACAAGACCTTTATCCCAAGATTCTTCTTCATTAAGTGCTTCAACAACTTTAGTTTGCATGGCAAAATCCATAGTAGATTTCAGATTAGAATCGTAACCGTCTTTATTTTTTGCGCCATCTTGCCAATAGCCAATTAGTAACGGATTATAACTCCATTCTTCACCTACAATACTAAAATTAGGGTATTCTCTCATAATAGTTCCAGCCCATTCACTCATAAAATTTTTATCAGGATAAGGGTAAGTGTCTTGACGAATACCATCTAGTTGTGCCGTTTCAATCCACCAAATACTATTTTGAATGATGTATTTTGCCATGTATGGATTACGTTGATTTAAATCTGGCATCGTTGCTACAAACCAACCTT
The DNA here is from genome assembly GCF_045105015.1 of Psychroserpens sp. Classification (GTDB taxonomy): domain Bacteria; phylum Bacteroidota; class Bacteroidia; order Flavobacteriales; family Flavobacteriaceae; genus Psychroserpens. The sequence goes on along the minus strand of NZ_JBGCCX010000151.1, from coordinate 6,590 downwards.
GAGAATTTCGGTCGCTATCATATTTTGATGCGTAAGTATCCTGATTTGTTGTTCGCCTATGATTGGAATTAATAGTCGTTTTCCAATCCCAATTATCAATATTTGATTCATAGTGATCTTGTAAATTCACCCAATCTTTAAAAGGCAAATCTTTCATCCACCAGTGCTCTAATCCGCAATGATTAGCAACCTGATCCATAATCAGTTTCATTCCTTTTTGTTTTAACTTTATGGATAAATCTTGGTACTCCTGTAGTGTTCCAAAACGTGGATCAATATGATACAAATCTGTAATAGCATAACCATGATAGGAACCTTGTTTCATATCATTAATTAACAATGGCTGTGGCCAGATTGCAGTAAATCCTAAATCATGAATATAATCTAGATGTTTTGTAATACCTTGAATATCGCCACCGTGACGTGCATAATTATTTGTTCTATCAATTGTACGCTCTAATAATTCAGGCTGACCTTCAATAGCAAGTGGAGAATCGTTATTAGGATTAGCATTTACAAATCGGTCTGGCGTAATTAAATAAATAGCATCAGTACTATTAAAACCTATAAAATCTTCAGCAGACTTAACTCGATCTTTTAATTCGTAAGTATCGATTAATTCGTCTCCATTATCATTTTTAAATCTAATATTGAATACTCCTGGTGAAGCGCTTTCAGCAATACTCAAATCTAAAAACAAGTAGTTGTTACTATTATCGCCTTTAGAAACTTTTTTTATTGAAACACCATGATAAGAGACACTAGGCATGTAATCTCCAATATTATCATGCTTCACTAAAAGCTGTAAGTTTTCATCTTGAAAACCAATCCACCAATTTGGTGGTTCTATACGTTGAATATCATTTTGCTTAATGAATTCAAGTTGTACTTTTTTAGTATTATTTACAGAAGTATTTTCTTTACAAGACACAGTTGAAATCACTAAGTATAAGAAACACAAATAGATAAGTTTTTTCATAGTGTCATATTTTAAAGGTGTTCTGTTTTTATATCGTCACCAAATTATTCGGACTTATTATTACTGAATTACCATTAACTAAAATCTCTAAATCTTGTTGACCTTCAAGCTCAAAATGCGTCTGACCTTTACTAGCTTTTACTTTTATGATCTGGTTTCTGAAATTCACTTTAAATGAATACCCCTTCCATTGTTCTGGAATTTTAGGCTCAAAAGATAGTTTCCCATCAATGATGCGCATACCTCCAAAACCTTCAACGATGCTCATCCAAGTTCCAGCCATTGATGTAATGTGTAGACCTTCTTCAACTTCATGATTGTAATCATCTAAATCTAAACGAGAGGTACGCAAATAAAACTCATAGGCTTGATCCATCCTGTTTAATTTAGCTGCTTGAATACTATGTACACATGGTGACAATGAGCTTTCATGAACTGTAAATGGTTCGTAAAAATCAAAATGACGCTCTAGTTCTTCAGTTGAAAAATGATCTTCAAAGAAATAAAAACCTTGAAGCGTATCTGCTTGTTTTATATAAGGCGAACGTAAAATGCGATCCCAAGACCACTTTTGATTAATTGGTCGATCACTTTTTGGCAAATCAGAAACTGATATTAACTCTTTATCTAAGAAACCATCTTGTTGTAAATAAACATTTTTATCTTCTGAAAAAGGAAAATACATATTATCTGCTACAGCTTTCCATTCTTGAATTTCAGCTTTAGATAATTTGACTTTATTCATGATTCTTGCATAATCTGAACTAAATTCAATTTCAATTTTTGAAATATTTTCTAGAGCATAATCAATACACCATTTAGCAATGTAATTGGTATACCAATTGTTATTCACATTATTTTCATATTCATTTGGTCCAGTAACACCAAGAATAACATATTGCTGTTTGTCTGCTGAAAAATTTGCACGTTGATACCAAAATCTGGCTATTCCAATTAAAACTTCAAGTCCTTTTTGTGGAATATAGCTGTAATCATTTGTGTAACGATGGTAATTGTAAATAGCGAATGCTATCGCTCCATTTCTATGAATTTCTTCAAACGTGATTTCCCATTCGTTATGACATTCTTCACCATTCATGGTTACCATTGGATATAAAGCAGCACCATTTGAAAACCCTAACTTTTCAGCATTTTCAATAGCTTTTTCTAAATGATTGTATCGATATTCTAAGAGACTTTTTGCAACATTTTGATCTTTGGTGGCCATATAAAATGGAATACAATAGGCTTCAGTATCCCAATATGTACTGCCTCCATATTTTTCTCCAGTAAACCCTTTAGGACCAATATTTAATCTGGCATCGGTTCCTAAATATGTTTGGTTTAAGTGAAAGATATTAAATCGAATTCCTTGTTGAGCAGCAACATCACCTTCAATAGTGATATCTGCCATATCCCAAATTTTAGCCCAAGCCTGTTTTTGTTTTTCTAATAAAGCATCAAAACCTAATTCTGACACTTTTTTAAGTGTTTTTTTTGCTTCAGAGATCAATTCATTCTTATCATGATTTCTATCTGACACATAACCACCAAATTTTGTAAGTGTGATTGTATCGCCTTTAGAGACTTGGTTTTGATAGGTAAATGCGATATTATCAATTGAGTCATTAACTGTCTTGTTCTGTTTCAAAACAGTTCCATTAAGCGATACTTGTGTTTGCATTAATGTACACACGTAAAAATGTGTTTTCATTGTTTTAGAAACAATAAATGCTTGCTCTTGCTCATGGTTAACACTAAGAACATCCCAAAATTTATCATCCCAATTTGAATCTTCATTAGTGATTCTGTTATCTAAATAAGGAGAGAATTCTATTTGAGCATCATTATTTATTGGTGTTACACTGTATTGAATAGCACCAATTTCATCAATATCTAAACTCAAAAAGCGTTTTGTTTCGACTTTTACTTCAATATAGTTCTGAAGTGTTACTGAAAAGCTTCTAGACAACCAACCTTCTTTCATGTTGAGTTCTCTTCTAAAATCATCTACCTTAATACATTTTGCTAAGTCTAAGACTTCGCCACTAATTGATACATTAATTCCTATCCAATTTGGGGCATTCAATACTTTCGCGAAATATTCAGGATAACCATTCTTCCACCATCCAACTCGAGTTTTATCTGGATAATAAACACCTGCGACATAACTTCCTTGGAAAGTTTCGCCAGAATAATGCTCTTCAAAATTAGCACGTTGTCCCATTGCTCCATTTCCTAAGCTCATTAAACTTTCTGAAGATTTTACTTGTTTTGGATTAAAACCCTCTTCTATGATTGACCAATTATCTGGTTGTATATAATTATTATTCATTTTGTTTTATAAATCAGTTATTGATTAATAAATCATTTTTTATTTATTGTTCCTGAAATAATCCCTTCTAAAAATTCTGAAGACATTTCTGTAAAATCATTAAAAACATAATCCGCTTCATGTAACACGGATTGTTCTCCAATACCAATTGAAATCATATTTGCAGTATTTGCAGCCTGAATTCCAGCTACAGAATCCTCAAACACAGTGCAATCTTCTGGATTCATCCCAAGAAGTTTTGCTCCAATTAAGAATACTTCAGGGTCTGGCTTCGCTTTTGACACGTCATTTCCATCAACAATAGCTTCAAATTTCGCAAAGAGATTTACCTTTTTTAAGATTGGTGTAGCATTTTTACTGGCAGATCCTAAAGCAATAGCTTGTTCCTGATTGATTAAATAATCAAGTGTTTGTGATACATCTGGAAGAATCTCAGAATCATCCATTTTATCGATATAACTAAGGTAGTCTTGGTTTTTCATACCCATGAGTTTTGTAAACTCATCTTCTGAAAGTGTTTTATTTCCCCATTCTAATATTTTTTCTAATGAACGTACACGACTCACACCTTTAAGCTGTTCATTTTGTACTTCAGTAAAATCTACACCTATACTTCTCGCTAATTTTTTCCAAGCGAGGAAATGATATTTTGCAGTATCTACAATAACACCATCTAAATCAAATATGAATCCTTTTTTATGCATTAGTTTCAGATAATTCTGGTTGATACATTATTGCTTTTTTATTGGTAATTAATAGATTACATAAGCCTGCTAAGACTAAACTTATGCCTGCAACAGTCATAGCATTAATTGCTTCTTCACCTAAAAGACCTGAGATAAAATTGATACCTCCCAAAGCAGCTATGATTTGTGGAATAACAATAAACATGTTAAAAATACCCATGATTACACCCATCTTTTTTGGATCTACTGAACTTGATAGCATAGCGTAAGGCATAGAGAGAATACTACCCCAAGCAAAGCCAATTAATATGAATGAAATTTTTAAAGTTTCGGGAGAAGCATAGTTCATATAGAGAAAACCAATACCTCCAAGTATTAAAGATCCCATATGCACATACTTTCTGTTGATATTTCTTCGAGAGGTATAAAATGTTAAAATCAAAGCAAAGACCATTGATGACAACCCATAAACACCCATTGCTGACCCAACAGAATTTGAAGCTTCTTGAAAGTTAGTATTAACAACATTAAAAGCTTCAGCTTGAGTAGGAATAGACATATCATAAGAGGCTTCAATTGGTGCAGGCGCTTTAAAAACGTGTTCAGTTAAAGCTGGATTTGCTAAACTCCACATTGTAAAAAAAGCAAACCAAGAGAAAAACTGAATCAATCCAAGTTTTTTCATTGTTAACGGCATGCTACCAATATTGTTTAATATATCTGGAATAAAATTATTCTTTTTAGCTTTCTCCTTTTCAAATTCTTCCATATCCTCAGGAGGATATTCAGAAGTTGTAAAAACGGTATATAGAATACTGGCTAAAAATACAAAGCCTCCAATAGCAAATGCTACTTTTACAGACATAGGAACAACTCCAGATTCAGCAGAATTACTGACTCCTAATTGAGAAACCATCCATGGTAAATTACTGGCAACCCAAGTTCCAATACCAATAATAAGCGTTTGAACTACAAAACCATAAGATCTTTGAGATTCAGGAAGTTTATCAGCAACTAAAGCCCTAAATGGTTCCATTGAAATATTTATAGAGGCATCCAATATCCATAAAAACCCAGCAGCAACCCATAAAGCAGGAGAATGAGGCACAAAGAATAATGCAATGGAACTTAAAATAGCTCCAATTAAAAAATAAGGTCGTCGTCGTCCCCATTTCACACTCCAAGTTCGGTCACTCAGATAACCAATTATAGGTTGAACTAGTAAACCAGTTAAAGGTGCAGCTATCCAAAGTAAAGGTATAGCATCTTTTTCAGCTCCTAGAGTTTGAAATATTCGAGACATAAAGCCTCCTTGTAGTGCAAAACCGAATTGTATCCCTAAGAATCCGAAACTCATGTTCCAGATTTCCCAAAAACCTAAGGCGCGCTTTTTCATAATAGTATGTGTTAATTAATACTATTGACAAGCGGTAAAACTTATCAAAACTTAAATGTAGAAGTGAAAATATAAGTTTTGATTCGGTGGTAAATATAGTAAAGTTTTTTTTTAATCTGTATTAAATGTCTTATTTGGTCGATTCTCTTTCAATCAATTCGGTCTCGATAATAACAGTTTCGTACACCTCTTCCTCTTCTTCATCAGTCTCTTCGAGTTCTAATCTGTTTATCAACAAATCTGCTGCTTTTTCGCCGATTTTTTGGCCGTGTTGACTGACAGTAGTTAAGCTTGGCGTGGAGTGCTTTGACAACACACCATCAGTAAAACTGACAACTTGTAGTGACTTTGGAATTTCTAGCCCTAACTTTCTAGCAACTTTAATCGCTGTAACAGCATACAATTCATTTACAGCGAAAACACCATCGATATTCTTGTTAGATTTGAATAATAATTCAATCTCATTTTCAAGTTTATCTAAGTCTTCATCTGAAAGCAATTTATCTTCAATTTTCAATATCATAGAGCCTTTTAGATTGATTTTATGTTCTTCTAATGCCTCTAAATACCCTTGAGTTCTTAATTTCCCGACACTAACGTAGTCTCTAGTCGTAATGATTGCAATGTTTTTACAGCCGTTGTGAATTAGTTTTCCAACAGCTTTCTTAGCGCCTTCAACATCATCAACAATAACTTTATCGCATGGAATACTGTCAACTACGCGATCAAACATTACTATTGGCATTCCTTGATTAATGGTCTCAGTAAAATGATGATAATCTTGTTGCTGAAGTGTTTCTTTAGCTATTGATAAAACAAAACCATCAATACTACCATTAGCTAACATTTGCATATTAATAACTTCCTTATCAAAGGATTCGTTTGAAAGTCCGACAATAACATTGTAGCCTCGCTTATTAGCCACCAGCTCAATACCAGTGATTACTTTTGAGAAAAAATGGTGAACAATTTCAGGAATAATAATTCCAATCGTTTTGGTCTTCCTGTTTTTTAAACTTAAGGCAATATTATTAGGCCTGTAGTTGTATAGCTTGGCAAATGCTTGAACTTTTTGTCTAGTATCCTCACTTATTTCAATACTATTTCTAAGCGCTTTAGAAACGGTAGAAATCGAGACATCTAATTCTTTAGCAATTTGTTTTAGTGTAACTTTTCTTTTCATGTATTCTGGAA
>NZ_JBGCCX010000150.1:0-15404 GCF_045105015.1 Psychroserpens sp. | reverse complement strand
CTCCCCAATATCCAATGTATGACCAAGGATCGTCTTCTTCTATAGTCTCCCAATCAAAACCATCCTTTGTAACTCTGTAAGGGTTATAGCCATCGAAAGTTGTTGCGTTTAAAACTTTATGAATCATGCTTTCGATAAACTCTGGATAAGAAATTGCCAATGCTTCCCAGTTTTGAAAAATATCTCGCCAATTCCCTTCATAGTCCAAAATTTTAGAGCCGTCTATTTCACTTCTGGTATTAATAGAAAACTTATTCCAAGGTCTGCTTGGGTCTCCATGCCTTCTACTAAATTTTAAAGGTAAATACTCAAAACAAAGGCGTTTAAAAACGGCATCCGTATCTTGTTCTGCAAGGGTTTTTAAATAGTTTAAAGAAAATGATTCTGGTAAATTTTGTAACTGACTTTCTTTTGTACTGAAAAAAGCTTTATTCGCCTTTGATAAGTACTTTAAAAAATCGTCTTTTTCTATATTATAACCATCATCAAAAATACCACCTCTCATGATATTGAAAAGGGTGTTTGAAAAATGCCTTGTGTTTATTAAATTATCATTAGTAAGTTGTAATCCATCTGATGATGCCGTTAAGCTAATTAATCTTTTAGTGCCTTTTTCAATATTCCTGTTTACAAGACTAACAATATCTTTTTCGTTTTTTATAACTTCAGCTATTTCAACAACCCCAGTAATAGATTGATTTACATTAGCTACAAACATCCAGTTTTCAACTTCATTTGGTTCTAAACTTAAATCTGAAGAAATAAAATAAGCACCTTTTTCAGCTTTAACATCAACCTCTTGCTCCAACGCATTTTTACTTCTGAAGTTATCTAACTGTTGAGACGACAATAAATACAAAGGATTTTCTATTCCTGCAGACCAAATTATATTTGATTTTAGTGCCTCACTTGGTTCTGCTTTATCAACAATAAAAGCACTTAACGCATAAACACCAATACCTGTTTCAGAAAGTAATTCACTTTTCTTGTAAGCGTCAACTAGGTTACTTCTACCATTTTGCAAATCTGAAGTGACTCCAGCTGGAAGAATATTTTGAAGCCCGTCTAGAAAAGTAAGCTCTATTTTATCATCAGAATTATTAATAATAGTAGATTTTTTTACAAAACCAAACTGATTACTTGAATTCCATTGATACCTAAAAGTTAATCCTAAATCATTATTTGTTTCTTCAAAAACAACTTTATTCCCGTAACTGTTTTTGTACAAATTTCTTGAAATGTTATACAATCCCATCTGGCGAATTGAAAAAGGTTCCCAAATTAGGGTTTTACCGTTTTTATGAATTTGAAATATGGTTTTACTTCCAGTAACATCAGCTGATTCTGTTATCTTATCATCTGTATAATAAGGGAACAAAGACGATTCTGCATTTTTTCGTCCTGCAGTTAAACCGCCATTACTTGATATGAACATCCAGTGATTTGAATCACTAACTATGCTCATAAAAAATGGACGCATTTTATCACTATTCGAAATCTTATAGAAAGATTCGTTTTCAAAATTTACTAATTCTCCTTTTACAGTATTCATTTGGCTTGAAACTTTAGGTCGGTCTTTAAAAAATGTTGTACTCATTTTGCTTTACAAAAAAAAGGCTAGCTAGTTGGATACCTCTCCGCTAGCCTTTTTATTTTAAATATTACTAATCGCTAATTTTTATTCTAGACGTAAATCGTCAAAATAAAATATTTGTTCTTCTGATGTTGTTTGATTATCTGAACCTTCAGGGTTATCTGGCTTTATAACTAATTGGTTATAAGTTGAAGGTGATGCAGGTAAATTTATAAATGTAAACTCTATCTCTGTCCATGTATTAGCACCTCCAGAAACCTGTCTGAAAACAGGAGCAGGATTACCAGTTACAGGATTGGTTTGAGGGTCAAGTGCTAATTCAAATCTGTAAGTCACATCATTCAAATTTGAATATACTTTTATCTTAAATACCTTTGTAGTGATGTCTATTGTTCCAGCAGGAAAAGAATTTTGAACACCTCCCCAACGGTTAATACCACTTGATCTTACAACTCTTAGAACGTTATCTGAAACATTGATTCCTGATGCAGATGGATTCGTGGCTAAACTAGGAGTTACACCGCCATCTCCAATGCTAGAAAATCCAGAAATAAACGATTCACAGCTTTCAAAAGTCACTGGTAAAGTAGTTGCAGCAACTGCATCACCTGAACACCCAGTAGAACCTCCGCCACCACCAGATCCACTGCCATAAATTGCAAAGTCATCTATATAATACGTTTCGGCAACATTTTGACCTAATTCAAAAAATAGAACTATCCTATCAAACTTATCACTATCTTCTGGTGCAAAGTCAAACGTTAATTCTTGCCAAGTGCTTGCTGCGCCAGCAGTTACTGGTATTTCTACAGATGGCCCAGAATTGCCAAGTGCTTTATCTTCAAGCTTAACTACAACATTAGTATTCGCTGTTGGAGACCATACTTTTAATTTAAATCCAGAATTACTATTAAAGTCTAATTTGGTATCTAATTCAATTTGAGTATTTGCAAATGCCAAACTAGCATCTCTTACTATTTCTCCTACTTTACATGATTTATTTACATCGTTATCAAAATCCGGGTTATCTATAACAGTTAAAACACCACCGTCTGGAGTAACGCTTGCACTTGGGTCTGCTTGAAAAGTTAAATTAAAGTTTGTAGTACTAAGTGATTGTGTAGCATCTGGAGTACATGGGTCGCCAACACGCTCATAAAGCATGAAGTCATCGATATAATAGGTTCCCGATACATTTTGTGCTAACTCGAAGAACAACACAATTCTATCAAATTTATCGCTGTCTCCACTAGCAAAATCAAAAGTTAACTCTTCCCATCCATTTTCAACTGTAGTTACAGCTGCTGCTTCTGCAGATGGTCCTGCATTGCCAAGCGCTTTATCTTCTATTTTTACTAAAACATTTGTCCCTACTGTTGAAGACCATACTTTTAATTTAAACCCTGCGCTTGCATTAAAATCAAGCTTAGTATCAAACTCTATTTGATTGTTCGCAAATTGTGAATCTGCATCTCTAACAACTTGACCCACAAAACAGGACTCATTAACATCATTATCAGTATCAGGATTTGATATTCTTGTTAAAACTGAGCCTTCATCTAAAATTGAAGATGTCGAATCTTCAGCTAAAAAGGTTAAGTTAAAGTCTGCCGCACTTAAAGATTGTGCAGTTTCATCCACACATGGTGGTATTGGCGTTTCTTCTTGAACTACATTATCAAAGTAGAATGTTCCGGTTGCAGTCCCAGGGCCATCAACAAAAATTACCAGTTTTGGATAAGTACCTGAAGCTGAAAAATTAAAAGATAATTCTTCCCAACCTGTTCCGCTATGACTTACTGTAACTTCTGTAAATTCACTTTCAGAAATCTCAAGTTTTAGTAGTATGTTTAGCGCTTGGTCTGACCAGAAATCCATTTTAATAGTTTTCTCTGATGATAAATCAATTGGTGCTCCAAGTTCAAAAGCTATACCTTCAAAAGTTGCTCCATTATTGGTTATTGCCCCAACGTTATTAACATCGGTATTAGATCCTGAGGGGTCTGGGTTTTCAACAACAGCAAATGACGTTCCGCCAAATGTAGCGGCATCATAATTTGTGTTTTCACCATCGAAAGTAATAGGAATTGATATTATTTCAGGTATTAAAATGGTAATTTCATCTTGAAATGTATCTGATGATCCAGAAGCATTGCTAGATTCTAGAACAATAGTATAAGTACCATTTTCATATATTTTTTCTGGGTTTATTAAAGTAGAAGATGTTCCATCTCCAAAGTCCCAACTATAACTATCAGCATTTTCAGAAAGGTTTAAAAATGTTACCATTCCGTTATCTTGATTGATAGTATGCACAAAACCTGCTACGGCTTTTTCTGAAGCTGCATCATCGTCATCTTCACAGCCAAAAAACAAGGGTGTTATAATAAACAGCCAAATTATTTTATTTATTTTAATGAATTTTTTCATAATTTCTTGTTAGTTAATTTTTTTGCTTTTATTGATATACACGTACATAGTCTACGACCATAGTTTGTGGAAATTCTGTGTCTTCATCAGGAGATCCTGGAAGAAGTCCACCAACAGCCATGTTTAAAATAATATAAAAAGGCCCACGGTTAAACACCCATTCTCCTTCTACATCATCAGGAGTAATTTGGTTATATAAGTCGCCATCAACGTAGTAATTAACGTAATTTGGACCCCATTCTATTCCAAAAACGTGGAACCCAGTATCGAATCTACCATTAAGTAAACTATACTCTTTTGTTTCTGCTTGACCAGCAGAATAACCTGGTCCGTGAACACTACCAAAAACTGTTGTTGGGCGATCACCTACATATTCCATAATATCAATTTCACCACATAATGGCCATTCATTTACATCACAGTCGTTGCCTAAAAGCCAGAATGCTGGCCATAAACCTTTACCGTAAGGCATTCTTATTCGAGCCTCAAAACGGCCATATTGCTGCTCAAAAATACCTTGCGTTTTTAATCTTGCAGATGTATATAAGGCACCATCTATAGCTTCCTCTTTTGCTGTAATTAATAAAAATCCATTTTCAACTCTAACATTTCCAGGGTCATCAGTATAAAATTGTAATTCTTGGTTCCCCCAACCATCTCCGTTGGGGCCTCTGCCAATATCGTAAGTCCACATAGAAGAATCTGGCGCTCCTTCTGTATCAAATTCATCAGCCATTACAAGGTTTGTAAGTGTTGTTACGGTTTGCGTTTCGTCGGTTTCACAACTATTAATCATTAGCATAGTAATTGCCAATAAAGCAGGAAACAATAAATATTTTGTTACTCTCATTTTAGTCTTATTTTTAAAATTGTTCTTCATCATTTTCTTTAAGATTTTATTGCCTGTAGTAGTATACATTGTCAACAAAAATATCTGAAATGGTCGCATCAGTAATGAAGAAAATTAATCCCATTTGAGATACATCTCCAAGTCCAAAATCTGCAATTGGTATATCTAAACTTGTCCATTCGTCTCGTTCAAAATTACTTGAATCAAAAGGAATTGTTCCTGAAGTTTCGTTAGGAGTACCTACAGCATTAATTACTTGAATATTAATAAAATCACCTGGTTCTATTGCTTCATTTGGTTTAATATCTATGTGCAGATGTGTCATGTTTGTAACATTAAGCGGAGGGACATCTAAAAAAGTTCCAATGGCTACAAAGTTTAAATCAGTGTAGTTTATAATACCATCTCCAGCAACATCTAAAGGGGGCGCTCCTCCTTGTGTGGTTTGAAATGGTGCAAAAAATCCGTTATAATAATCTACAGGAACATTATTATATGCATCACTAAAAACTGAGATTACATTATTTAAATCTCTACTAGGTGGTATCGGCGCAAAATCAAAGCCTCCCTCAACATCTATAGTAAGTGATCCTGAAGCTTCAACATTAGATATTCCAGCAGAAATAGTTGCAGTACCCAAATCTAAAACTGATACAACTCCTAATTCATCTACTGTAGCAACAGAAGTATCAGAGGATTCAAAATCGTAATATGATGGTGTTGTTATTACTGAAACATTACCACCGAAAGGTGCGCTAAATGTTTGTGTAAGTCCTGTTAATTGAATAGGAATACCAAGAAAACCACTTTGTTCTATATCCTCACCATTCAAAATAGATGGGCGAGATTGTGCTATAGTTCCTAATTTTTCGAATTTTACTTCGTCTAACCAAAATGTATAAGCAAAACCTCCTGTATTCTGTGAACCTGCGGAATACCATAGCATTCCACGTTCTTCTAATAATTTAGAAGGGTCTGGGATTGGGATGATATATTTTGTCCAAGTTGTACCAAGAGTTAAATTAGTTCTTGTTACCTGATATTTATTTTCTAAAAAATCTTGTCCAAAGCCAACTTCTCCAATTGTAACACCTTGAGAAGCTTTAGCCCAAAATGTAAGCGCATCAAATTCTGTAAGGTTTCTACCAGCCCCATCTACTCTAAAAATTGCTCCTGCAAAATTTCCGTCTGGGTCATTAGCATTCGGTACGTCAAATCTCATAGATGCAGCACTTTCATATCCTTCGTCTTCATCAACAGTCCATGCTGTTGCTTTAGATCCTAAAAATGGAAAGTAAAAGTCTGTACCTAAACCAACTGGTGAATCTGTAAATATTTCTCCTTGCTTACCAAAAGTGGCAACTTCTGCTTCATCTGATAAATCTCTTTCACAACTAATTGTAAGCAAAAGTATTAAGATCAAATAGAGTGATATATGTTTTTGAATATTTTTAATGTTTTTCATTTTTCTAATTTTTATTTCCCAATGTTGATATGTACATACGTTCTTATTTCCCACTCTTGTCCATCATCAAATCCTACTGGACTTAATCTAGGTTCTGCAGGGAATGTATTTGGAAGCGCTGCATTAGGTGAAAATCTTGGAGAAAATTCATTAAGCGAACGCCAAGTACCTCGTATTCCAATTTTAGTGTCTGGTAGAATAAACCAATCAGGCTTACCTAAACTTGTTGAAATATCTAACATAAATTGTGCTGGGAAAGTTAAGTTGAAATCACGATGATAATCGTAAGGACCCCAGTCGTTAAGCTTAAATGAATGCTCAATTTTCCATTTATTAAGAATCATTCGAATATCTCCACCTAGTCTATTAATAACTCTTGCGTCACTACCATTTGCTTGACCATTACCAACATAAAAATTACCTATTAACGCTAAACTTGGACTTATTTTTGAAACAACACGAGAGTGTGCTTCCCATAAATCTTCAGCTGGTGCCGAATTGGCAAATGGTGCACCAATACGAGAGTTTTCGAAAAACCCTATTGCAGCATCCATTGTTGTTGGTAAACGACGATATACAAAACCAAGGTTAAATGCAAACTTAGATTTTTCACTGCGGTCGTTATCCCAAGCATAGAACCAAGATCCAGGAGTTGGATCATAAGTAAGTAATATTTCACCTGCAGTTGTTTTTCTATTTGCTCTAACTGCAAACGGGTCATCTTGTATATTTCTTAACCTAGCGGGTGCTGGTGCATCATTAGGAATTGCATCAACTAAAGGTTCTTGCCATAAAAAGTTTGGTGCAATTTGAAAGTCTCCTATGGTATATGTAAATCCTGTAAGGAAACTATTTTGGTTACCACTACCATTGTCTTTTAACTTCCAACCGGTAAATGTTAATGTCTGATCGAAGCCTCCATTTGCAACTAAACCTGCTGTAGCTCCAAGAGCATACCAGTTAAATTTACCTTTTTGATATGTAATTTTTGCTTTTGCTGCCCAATTGTCTTCAGTGCCAATTACATCATCAAAAACAGTGTAATTTCCTGGACCACCTTCTACATATTGAAATCCTCTTCCATTTAAAGGTTGTCCTCCCCACATACCTCCTAGTTGTACTTCAAAATTCCCAAGTTCTCTATCTAAACTTATTGTAGCTCTTCTCGTTTTTGGAACAGGTATTGCAATTGACGTTACTGCAGCTCCTGCATTATCTACATCTTCATGAAAAACTCCAGTAACTCCAAATTTCCCTAAATGAGTATTATATTTTAGCAAAATTGCTGGATTCGCTCCCCACCATAGTTGAGGTCCAAATGCCGCTGTTAGTCCTTTAAAAGCTTTGTGGCCTTCAACTTCCATACCTAGTATTTCTCCTTGATAGATATCTAAATTAGGTCCATAATTTGCTTCTGGATACAATCCAAAGAAATCACCTTCGTAGCCCCAATGGTAGTGTCCTGTTCTATAAAAACCTCTTACATCTGCATATTCAGTATTCCATTCATATTCTGCATTATAAACTTGAACACGGTTTACATCTGGTATTGTAATTACATCACCATCTTCTCCTCTAACTGAAACTGGACGTCCTCGATTTTCGTAAAAAATTTCATTAATAGGGTTTGCAGCAACATTACCTATTACATTAAAGTTTACGTTTGCCTTCATTTTTGAAGTAGGTTGTCCTTGAACACCTATGTAATATGACTGCATATGATCGAAGCCTAATTCATTTGGAAACGTTGCATCATTTGGGTCTGCTGAACTAGGTGTAGTAATTAATTCTCCTCCTGTATTAAATGTTGTGAATTCGGCTCTCAAATTACTAATACTAATTTTACTTCCGCCGCCACTTACACTTTCAAATGCCGCTTTATCTCCTCTAGCTCTTAGTACAGCATCTCTAATATTAATACTATTGAAATAGTTATTAATAAAATCAAGCGTCATTTCTTCATTGAATATATCTAAAGCGTGTGCATCTTTTAAAGTGTAATAAGAAGCACGAGGATATAAATCGTATAATCCTCTTTCATTGGTAGGACCCTTCGCACAGATACCAAACCATTCTTCGTTCATATTATTAGAGCCATTCTTAGTATCGTGATAATATCCGCCATTACTCCATGAAGCACCTGTTTCATGAGTGTCTGCATTTTCACGGTCATCAAAACCCAATTTCCACCAACCATCACTAAACTGGAAAGTGAAACCCCCAATAGAGTTTCCAACTTTTCCTAAACCGGCAGCATTTTCATAAATTTCCTTCCAATTTAGTAAGTTATAATATGCTTGCCAATATTGATCTTCTTCGTCAGAAAGCGCATTGTATGCATCTGCACCAAACTCTGTAAACATAAGTGCCATGTCTAACTGATCGTTAACTACTTTGAAAAAGTCTCCAAAGGATTCTCCTCTATAGGTATTGGCTCCATAAACATCTACATCTTTACATTCTTCTGCAATAATATCAATAAACAAAACATCACCATTACAAATTGCAACTGGGTGATTTGAGTCCATTGCTTTTATCTTTTTTGCAACCTCATTCATGAGTTTATACATTGGCCTACCTCTGTTTTCCCCAACTGCTCTTTTTTGTTCTTCACCTTCAGGAAAATCTTCAGTTTCTGCACCTTGCCAGAATAACCCATAATTGTTTTCGTTACCCATCATGTACATTAAAATACCTGGTACATCTTTGTAATCTTTTACCAATTGAATCATTTCAGAAACTAATAAGTCTTGCGTTTTTTTTTCTGAATAATCAGTAACTGGAGTCCATACACCATCTAGCGTTAACCCATAACGCCCAAATTGGTGATTTAAAAGCGTATATATACCGTACTTTTCATAGATGTAAGTAACCCATTTAGCTGGGACACCAACATATTGTCTTACAACATTGACATTCATGTTCTGTAACAGACCCATTTCGTTATCTAATCCTGCCTTGATTATTTCGTCGGTCTGTTCATAAAAATTAGCATTTGTTACATCAGTACCAATTGGAACGTAATCCCAATTAATACCGTTAATCATGAAATCTTTTCCGTTAACAACTAGCTTCTTGCCGTCATCGTTACTTACAATAGTTACTTTATCAGCTTGCGAAAAAGCAGTAATTGTAAATAAGAAAAGTAATAATCTTAGAAAATTGTTTTTCATAGTTCTATTTAGTTATTGAGTTAGTATTTTGAAAACATGTTTTTAGTTTTTAATGCTTAAAACAAATTGTCGTGGTATTCATTATTTTACGAATGAATTTAGTTCTAGACATTCGACAATGTTAAAATTAACTTAATTAATTACGAAGTCGATAAAAAATACCTCAACAAAAAACATACATGTTAAAAAAAGGAGTTGTTTATTGATAAAACCTTAATAAAATCCGTTAAAATGCTAAAATTGAATGATTAAAGGTTAATCTTAAATTAGCAACAATACTTGTTGTAGTGGTATTGTATAGGTAAAAAAGTGTTTTGTTGTATATATAATAAGCTACTAAAAAGTGTACTATTCACCATACTATTTAAAATCAACATTGAATACTACAAAAAAATGTTTCATTATCTTTATTACAAACCACCTATTTTTAGATGCTTTTAACAAAAACTATATTAAAAAAAGAACACACATTATAAAATTTTATTGAAACAACACCATACAAAAAAAACAAGGGTTAACTAAAACTGTTAACCCTTGAAATCTTAATTAAACAAACTATTTATTAATCTTAATCAGCAACTAAAATAAAATTCCAGTCGAATTCATTATTCCCATCAGTAGATAATATTGAAAATCCATTAGCTGACCTTTCAAATATTCTATAGGAATGGTCTCCTCCTATATAATAACCAATGAAAGCCGAATCACTCAATGTAAGTGTTTCAACTCCTCCAGGTGCAGTTAATGTCCAAAAACCTGTATAATCTGCATAGGAGTAATTTAATATATCTGCTCCGTCTGGTGTTCCATCTCCAGGGCCCCCTATTTCATTAATTAAACCTTCTCTACCAAATACATCTCCATTGGTTATATGTGTAAAAGTTCCATCAATATTAAAGATATATCTATCATCATTCATTCCTACACCATCTTTATTAGGATCACCGCCATTTGGAAAAAATTCACCTAACCTAGTAGTTCCTACTGGTCCCAATCCAAAGTAGTTAGGTACGCTATTATCTATTCTGAAAGTTCTAGAACTATTGGAAGTAAGCATTTCAATTAAATCTGCTGGTGGCTCATATAAAGCCTGAACTTCTAAATCAATAGTTTTACTTGTAGAAGCTCCTCCAGCACCGAAAGCGATAACAGTTACTGGGTAAGTAACCGTACCTAATGTTGTAAAAATATTTGATATACTTCCAGATTTTTGAAGCTTAGTTTGTCCTTGAACTACAAAATGATACGATATGGCATTATCAGCAGTTGCTGATAAAATTACCTCTCCACTACCTAAACCTGGTGCAGGACTTTCTACACCATCATCTATATAGGTAACGGATATTTCAATATTTGAAGGCGCAATTATACTGCCTACTTCTGCATCGTCTTCTTGACAACTACTAAAAACAAGTAATGCTGAGAAAAAGATTACTATTTTATATTTTATGTTTTTCATTTTTTAAGAATTTTAATTATGATAGTTAAAATCATCAATGTAAGCAGTAACAAGATCATTATTGTTTTCTCCATTTAACTGTAAAACAACTTTGTCTAAATCTGTTCTATCAACAGGGTCTGGATCAGTTCCGTTGAAGTTTAAATTTTGCCAGTTATCATTTATAAAGTCAAATGTTAGCTCCTGCCATTGGTCTAAAACAATATCCTTAACGATTTCTGTTTGAGTTTGCCATGCATTTCCACCTAAACTACTGTTCTGTAATTTTAATGATATTTGATTGTTTTGTGATCCTGTTACACTTGATGATGGCACATAAACCTTTAATGTAAACTTACTTTTTAAAGATATATCTATGTTAGGAGTAATGGTAAATTGAATGTTAGCAAAAGTTCCACCTGTGTCGTCATATTGTAAAACTGTTGCTGAATTATTACTTGCATCTATAAATGGATTAGCAAAAGCGTTATCCATTCCACAATCGTCTCCTGCCCAAGTTGTTATTGTTCCTCTTCCTTCAAAACCATCTCTAGCAAAAGGAGGGAATTCAGCTGCTGGAGCAGTTCCATAATAGAAATCATCAATATAAGCTGTAACTTCACTACTATTGTTTTCACCATTTAATTGTAAAACAACTTTGTCTAAATCTGTTCTATCAACAGGATCTGGATCAGTTCCATTGAAGTTTAAATTCTGCCAATTATCATTTACAAAATCAAAACTAACTTCTTGCCATTGGTCTAAAACAATAGTTTTAACTATTTCTGTTTGAGTTTGCCATGCATTACCACCTAAACTGCTGTTCTGAAGTTTTAATGATATTTGATTTGTCTCTGAACCTGTAACACTAGAAGAAGGCACATAAACTTTTAGAGTAAATACACTATTTCCTCCTGATAAATCGAAATTAGAATCTGCCACAAACTGAATATTAGCAAAAGTTCCTCCTGTATCAGTATACTCTAAAACAGTTGCAGAGAAATTATCTGCATTTACAAATGGATTAGGTAAAGCTGTATCTAGACCAGCTGCATCTCCTGCCCAAGTTGTAATGTTGCTATTTCCATCAAAATCATCAAACAAAAGAGGTTCTCCTGCTTCAACCGGAACTGTTGATTGTTTTATATTATCAACATAAAAAGTCCAATCTGAGCTTCCGTCTCCAACTGTTCCAAAATCAAAGAATAAAACAATTTTTTGGTATTCAATATCAGTTGAAATATCGCTTAAATCAAAAGCGGCTTCTTCCCAAGAACTAGTCCCGTTTAAAGTGATTTCTTTTTCAACAAATACCATATTATCGGTTTGATTCTCTAACTTCAAAATTAATTTACCACCTGGTCTTGGTGACCAAACATCCATAGTTATTAATTTTTTAGTAGAAAAATCCAATGGCGCTGATAATTCGATAACATTACCTGCCCAACCTTCTGGAGCATCTTTTATAATTTGAGCAACTTTAGCAGACTCATTTCCATTTGTATCTGGATTGTCTATTATAGCATTTGAAGCTCCTCCAAAACCATTAAAAACACTGGCGTCAAATATTTCAAAATCTATTGGTAACTCTGTTGGTTTTTCAATAGTTACAACTTGAGTGATTTCAGTCGTTTCCAACCCACCACTTAATGCAACTACACGTATTGTATAATCGCCAACTCCTGGATATTCAAAACTTACTGTTTCTCCTAAAGCTAACATAGTAGGCTCTTCATCCACATTAGATGTATCAAAAAACACATTAAATGAAGCCGCGAAATCTGCTACTGCTGATACGTTGAGTATAAACGGGTTAGAACCATCTATTTCAGCTGTTACCTCCAAATTTTCTGGTGCTCTAAAAGAAACTACTAACTCTTGCGTAGCTACTGTTTTTAATCCACTTATACCAACAGCCTCTAATTCAATAGTGTAAACACCTTCATCATAAGTATTATCTACACTTTCTCCTTGCTTAACACTTACAGGTTCTAATTCATCAACTCCTAATTTAATATTATAAGAAGCTGCACCTGTTGCGTTTGGAGTTATAGTTACTAACCCTGAGTTATCTTGAGCTATTTGAAAATTAGCTAAAACATCGCTAGGAGCCACTATACTATCAAGAAAGCTTAAATCATTATTATCATCCTCACAGCTCACAAAAAGCGCTATGACGATAAAACTAAATATATATTTTATTGTTTTCATATCTTATTTTTTTTAATTGTATCCAGGATTATTATCCCATCTATTTCCAGTTAACAAGATTTCTTCAATTGGAATAGGGAAAAGCTCATGTTTACCCGTTTGAAAACCATCTATAGCGTTAGCTGCTCGTCCTGTTCTAACTAAATCGAAAAAACGATGTCCTTCACCAACTAGCTCCACACGACGTTCTTTTAAAATATCATTTGTTAGGTTATTACCTGTTGTTGTTACATCAGGTAGCATAGCTCTATTGCGAACTTCATTTAAATAACCTTGTGCTCTTGAGTCACTTATATTTCCTCTGTTTAGAGCTTCTGCAGCCATTAACAAGACATCTGCATATCTTATAGCTCTGTAGTTATCTGGGTTAGTTAAAGCTGCATCTCCTATATTTAAATCCCCTATTCTAGCCATAATTTTTAAATTAAAATAGCCTGTTTGTTCATATCCTTGTGACGAGTCCCATGATGATCCTGGATTATCAGCAACATATTGCTGTGCATCTAATATTGAATATTGTAACCTTAAATCACCTGGCTCAAAAGCATCTACAACTTCTTGTACTGGAACATTAAAACTATATCCGGCATCTAGTTTTCCGTTAGAATCAACAAAACCTCTTGGTCCATTAAAATAAGACGCATAATTACCTTCAAGACATTGGAAACATTCGAAACTACCACCATCAACATCAGAGTACTGTATTTCAAAAACAGACTCAATATTGTTTTCGTTATAACGTTCAAATAAATCTGGATACTCTTCTGAAGTCAATAATCTATGTGGTCCATTGTTAATCAGGTTTTCTAGCACTGTAGCAGATTCTGTAAATTTATCTTGATATAAATATACTTTCCCTAGTAACCCTTCAGCAGCACCTTTAGTAATTCGTCCTGTTTGACTCTGCACATAAGGTAAATTAGCTGCAGCAAAAATTAAGTCTGCTTCTATAAGTGCATAGATTTCTGCTTTAGGTGTTCTATCTATTCCAAATTGATCTCCAAATTGAATTCTCTCATCTATAGCAAAAGGCACATCTCCCCACCATTTTACAAGTATAAAGTTATAATAGGCTCTTAAAAAACGTGTTTGCGCTATAACGCTAGTTTTATTTGCAAAATCTGTTTTATCTTGGAATTCCATGATATAATTACAACGGTTTACCGCTTCATACATCCATTGCCACATGGTTCTTAAGCCACCGTCACCTTGACCTACAGCAGAGTGAATCATATCATCAATTTGTTGAAGATATGGGGAATCTATTGCGCTTTCTCCTCCACACAAAGTGTTGTCTGAAGCTATTTCAGCAAATTGAACAAACTTAGAAGTAGCTTGTAAATAATCATATGCCGCTACTAAAGCGTCTTGATAATCTTGTACTGAATTGAAAAAAGATTCAGAGTTTTTATCTTCGGATTCTACATCTACAAAATCATCACCGCAAGAAAAAACGGTAAGGGCTGCAAAGAGAACATAAATAATTTTTAGATTTTTCATAGTCTTAATTAAATTTTCATGTTAACACCTAATAAAAATATACGAGCACTTGGATAAATACCTTGGTCTATTCCTCCACCAATTGGCGCTCCTGTTCCTGCTGTAGGGTCGTAACCACTATATTCTGTTAGAGTGAATAAGTTATTTCCTTGAATGTAAATTCGCAATTTCTTAATCTTACCTTCTTCATTATTAAAGGTGTAGCCTAATTGTGCGTTTTGCAAACGTACAAATGAACCATCTTCAACATAATAATCAGAGAAAACGGTATTTGAAGTGGCACCAATTGATACTCTTGGGTCTGTATTGGTTGAACCCTCACCTGTCCAACGTCTTAAATAAGAAATTGGTTTATTTACTAATTGCTGATTACGTTCATAATTACGAACAATCTCGTTACCTACAGATGCAAATGCATAGGCTGAAAAATCCCAGTTTTTGTAATCAAAAGATAGGTTAAGTCCCATAGTGGCATCTGGCAAAGGATTTCCTAAATCTACTCTATCATCTAAATCAATAACGCCATCACCATTTTGATCAATAAACTTAAGATCTCCTGGTTCTGCAGGAACATCTGTTACCGCTGAATTATCAATTTCACTTTGACTTTGGAATACTCCATCTGTTTGATATCCAACAAAATAACCTAAAGGAAATCCTGCTTCCATTCTAGATATATCTGGCTGAGATATACCGAAACCTCCGCCTTCAAGGAATTCTCCATCTCCACTTACAGAAATAAC
>NZ_JBGCCX010000149.1:0-16822 GCF_045105015.1 Psychroserpens sp. | reverse complement strand
GTGATAATATTTTTTATGGAGCAGGATTACAAAAAATATTGAAAGAAGCTATAGACACTGTTAGTGATAAAAGAAAAGCAGTAATTTTTGGTAATTATGTAAAAGATCCAGAACGATACGGAGTTGCTGAATTTGATAATCAGCGTAACGTGTTAAGTTTAGAGGAAAAGCCTAAAGACCCAAAATCAAATTTTGCTGTAGTTGGATTGTACTTTTATCCGAATTCGGTTATTGAAATAGCAAAAAATGTAAAACCTTCTCATCGAGGAGAATTAGAAATCACATCTGTAAATCAAGCCTATCTTGAAGAGGAAAATTTAAAACTTCAGTTATTAAGTAGAGGCTTTGCATGGTTGGATACTGGAACACATGAAGCACTTACTGAAGCTACAGAATTTGTAAAAGCGGTTGAAAAGAGAACAGGTTTAAAAATTGCATGTTTGGAAGAGATTGCATTGAGTTATAAATGGATAAGTAAAGAAGGATTAGCTGATAGAGTCAAAAATCTAAAAGGTGATTATTATGATTATTTAAAAGCAATCTTAGCATAGAAACATGTCGTTAAAACAAAAAACTATTAATGGTTTAGTATGGAGCTTTATTGAAAGTTTTTCTAAACAAGGAATAAATTTTATTATTGGAATTATCCTTGCAAGACTACTCCTGCCTGAAGAGTTTGGGCTTATTGGCATGATTGCCGTATTTATTGCAATTTCTACATCTCTAATTAATTCAGGATTTACACAAGCTCTTATAAGAAAGAAAGACTGTACAGATACAGATTATTCAACCGTTTTCTACTTTAATTTGATTGTCGGTATTTTACTAGCGTTAAGCTTGTTTTTTGCGGCACCATACATAGAGCTATTTTTTGATGAACCTCAATTGAATTCCATTGTTAAGGTGTTTTCAGTTGTTTTGATATTTGATGCATTTTCAATAATACAACGGACTCAACTCATAAAGCGAATTGATTTTAAACTTCAAACTAAGATCACATTAATAGCTGATGTTGCAAGTGGAATAGTGGCTATAATTATGGCATATTATGGATTTGGCGTCTGGAGTTTAGTAGTTAAACAATTAATAGGACGTGGACTTCATTCAATATTGTTGTGGTTTTGTAATAAATGGATGCCTAATTTAATATTTAGTAAATCTTCCTTTAAAGAGTTGTTCGGTTTTGGTTCAAAATTAATGTTAAGTGGATTATTTAGTTCAATTTTTCAAAACATATATTTACTATTTATTGGAAAATTTTTCTCAGCCGCAGATCTAGGTTTTTATACACGTGCAGATCAATTTAAAAAATTGCCTTCTCAAAATATCAATTCGGCCATCCAAAGAGTTACTTTTCCTGTACTATCAGAGCTGCAAGATGATATTCCTAGACTAAAAAGCACTTTTCGTCAAATTATGAGAAGCGCAATGTTTATTACAGCTGTTTTAATGATTGGCTTAGGAGCTGTGTCAGAATCCCTTATTTTAACTTTATTAGGAAGTAAATGGTCAGAATCTATACCATTACTGCAATTGCTGGTTTTTACAGGAATATTATATCCGATGCATTCACTTAATTTAAATATTCTAAAAGTTTATGGTTATTCTGGTAGGTTTTTAAGATTAGAGATACTAAAGAGAGTTTTAGTAATTCCCGCAATAGCACTTGGGTTTTTTTATGGAATTAAATGGATGATAGTTTGTATTATTGCCAATAATTTAATCGCATACTTTATGAATAGTTTTTGGAGTGTAAAGTTGATTAATTATTCATCCATACAACAACTTAAAGATATTTTACCCTCTCTTTCTGTTGCAATAGTTATGGGGATTATCGTATGTTTTTTTGATTATTTTATAAATTTCAATCCGTTGCTTGAGTTAATATTGCAAATATTAATAGGTAGTACTTTTATAATTGTCTATTCAGAAGTCACTAATTTTAGTGATTATATTTACATAAAAAAAACACTCTTAAAAAAATTTAGAAAAGTTAGGTAAGGAATTCTAACTTCAATAAAATAGATGAAATTTTAATTCTAAATGTGTGTTTTTTGAGATTTAAAAGAAGGAAATTGAATATTTTAGCTGTCCAAGATATGTTTTTAAAACTATTTATATTAAAGCATTAGAATAAACTATGGGTAATCATATTATTCCAAATTATTAAATTAGAAAATGGATATACATAAAAGTCTTTTATTTCTGAAGTCCGCATTTGCTCTAGATACTACGCAAGTAACTACAAATTATGCTATAAATTGGATAAAAGAGCAAAATCAAAAAATAAAAGTTGAAGTAAAAAAAATACCCTTTAGTAGTATGGATCTTTGGGGATTTGATGAATCCAAATCGATACTGAAACATCAAACGGGTAAGTTTTTTACTATAGAAGGCATTAATGTCAAAACCAATTGGGGAAAAGTAAAACAGTGGTCTCAGCCTATCATCAATCAGCCTGAAATTGGGTATTTAGGATTTGTAACCAAAGAATTTGATGGTGTTTTGCATTTTTTATTACAAGCTAAGATTGAGCCAGGGAACGTGAATAATGTTCAATTATCTCCTACTTTGCAAGCTACAAAAAGTAACTACACTAGAGCGCATAAAGGTAAAGCTCCAGCTTACTTAGATTTATTTGTTAATGCTACACCAGATCAAATTTTGTTAGATCAGCTACAGAGTGAGCAGGGAGCTCGATTTTTAAAGAAGAGAAATAGAAATATTATCATTAAAGTTGATGAAGATCTTGAATTATTTGACAACTTTATATGGCTCTCACTTGGTCAAATAAAACATTTAATGTGTCACAATAATCTAGTAAATATGGATACTAGAACAGTTATTTCAGGAATCCCTTTTGGTAATTTCGATGATGAGCAATTAAACTCATTTAATTTTTTCGATTCTGAAGTCAATGAAAATTCCATTGAAAATAAGTTTTTAAAATCAACTTTACTAACAAAGAATACCTTACATACTTTAGATGATATTGTTAATTATGTAACAAAACAAAAATGTAAATATGAATTAGAAGTTGAATCACTTCCTCTTTCTGATATTAAAGATTGGATTATTGATGATAATTCTATTCATCATAAAGATCACAAATATTTTAGTATCATAGCTGTAGAAGTGAGTATTGAAAATAGAGAGGTTGTTAAATGGACACAACCTATGGTAGAACCTGCCCAAGAAGGGTTATGTGCATTTGTTTGTAAAGAAATTAATGGTGTTTTGCATTTTATTGTTCAGACTAAATTAGAATGTGGTAATTTTGATATTATTGAGTTCGCACCTACTGTACAATGTCTTACTGGAAATTACAAAAATACAGCTAAAGATAAATTACCGTTTTTGGATTATGTTTTGGATGCACCTAAAAATCAAATAATATTTGACACGATTCAATCGGAGGAAGGTGGAAGGTTTTATAAAGAACAAAATAGAAATATTATGATATTTGCTGGAGATGAAATAGAAGTTGATTTGCCTGATAATTATATTTGGATGACCATAAATCAATTGCAAACCTTCATACGATTTAATAATTACATAAATATACAAGCTAGAACTTTGTTGGCAGCTATATCATTTAAAAGCGAATAGGATGACTAAAATTAGAATAGGAATACTTGGCTCATCAAATATTGCAAAAAAAGCAATTATCCCAACATTGGTTTCGCTTGATCATATTTTTGAAATAGTCGGTATAGCGAGTAGAGACATTTCAAAAATTAAAGATCTTACTAAGACTTTAAATGTAGAGGCTTTTCAAGGATATGATGCAATTCTAGATAAGACATTTGTAGATGCAATTTATATCCCATTACCAAACGCTTTACATTTTGAATTCGTAGAAAAAGCTTTAAAAAATGGTATTCATGTCTTAGTTGAAAAATCATTAGGATGTAATTTGTCGGAGGTTACAAAACTAGTATCTTTAGCTCGAAATAATAGGTTAGTTCTCATGGAGAATTTTCAATTTAGGTTTCATAGTCAATTAAAATTTTTGATTGATAAATTGAAAAGCAAAGAAATTGGAGACATTAGAGCTATCAAAGCTTCTTTTGGTTTTCCGCCTTTTAGCGATTTAGACAATATTAGATACAAAAAAGAATTAGGTGGAGGTGCGCTCTTGGATGCAGGAGCTTACACCGCTAAAATATCACAAATCATTTTAGGGTTTGGATTAAGTGTAGAAGCTGCTTCACTCAATAAAACACCTAAAGATGAAGTAGATATTTGGGGTGGAGCATTTTTAAAACAAAAAGAGAACGGATTATTCTCTTCTTTAGCATTTGGATTTAATAATTATTATCAATGTGGTGTAGAAATTTGGTGTAGTGAAGGTAAAATTAGTACGAATCGATTGTTTACAGCACCACCAGGTTATAAACCACTATTTGAAATAGAAACACCACAAGATAAACAAACCATAGAATTACAAAGTGACAATCATTTCGTAAATATGTTGACTCATTTCTATGATTGTATTTATGATGAGGAATTAAAAGAAATGGAAAATCAACAGAATCTAGATCAAGCTCGTATTATAGAAGGAATTAAAAATAAAGCATATGAATAACAAGCCAATTTACGTTACACAACCATCATTACCTCCTTTAGCTGAATATATTGAATTGTTAGAAGATGTATGGGAAACAGGAATATTGACGCATAACGGACCTAAGGTTGTTAAATTTGAAGAAGATCTTAAAAATAAACTTGGAGTCGACAACATTTCGACGCTTACCAATGGAACTATTGCACTTCAAGTAGCGATAAGAGCTCTTGAAGTAAAAGGAGAAATTATAACAACTCCATTTAGTTGGGTTGCAACAATTAGTGCCATAAAATATGAGGATTGTACGCCTGTATTTTGTGATATTGATCCGGAAACGTTCAACATTGATGTAAATAAAATTGAAGAACTGATAACCGATAAGACAGTTGCAATAATGCCTGTTCATGTTTTTGGGACTCCTTGCAATGTTGAAGCTATAAAAAAGATTGCTGAAAAACATAATCTTAAAGTTATTTATGATGCAGCTCATGCATTAGGATCAACAGTAAAAGGCGAGAGTGTTTTAAATTATGGAGATGTTTCTGCGACAAGTATGCACGGAACAAAATTATTAAATACAGCAGAAGGTGGTGCTTGTATTACTTCAGATATAGATCTCGATGAAAAAATAA
The DNA here is from genome assembly GCF_045105015.1 of Psychroserpens sp. Classification (GTDB taxonomy): domain Bacteria; phylum Bacteroidota; class Bacteroidia; order Flavobacteriales; family Flavobacteriaceae; genus Psychroserpens. The sequence goes on along the minus strand of NZ_JBGCCX010000149.1, from coordinate 11,623 downwards.
AAAGCATTAGGTTTTTTGGTCATGATAAGAGTAAAAATATTGTTCAAGACGGCTTTAATGGGAAAATGACTGAGATACATGCGTCACTAGGTTTAGCAAATTTAAAATACTTTGATGCTGTGTTAGAAGACAGAAAGTTAAAGTATAAAAGATACCATGATACACTTAAGATAGATAAGGATTTAAAATTTCAAAAAGTGGAATTTGGAGAAACAAACTATTCTTACTTTCCAGTAGTGTTTGAAACAGAACAACAATTATTGAAAGCAATGAATGCTTTTAATAATGCTAATATTTTTCCAAGAAGATATTTCTACCCATCACTTAATAACTTAAAAAATATTGTGAGTTATTCAGCATGTCCAGTTTCAGAAGATATAGCCAGTAGAATTATATGCTTGCCATTGTACTTCAATTTAACTGTTGAGCAAGTTGACTTAATTTGTCAATTATTACTAAAAACTCTAAACACTAAGAGGATAGAAGTTGTTTAAATGTTTTTTTGTTAATAATGCAGTTGACACTTTTGTGATAACATCTCAAACGCATAAGATGTAAGTTTATGATTGAAAGTTATTTTTTTATTCCAGGAGATAAACCAAATTATCTAAATAAAATTGATAATATCAATGCAGACTTTTTTGTAATTGATTTAGAAGATGCAGTTTCGATAAACAATAAGCAATCTGCTATAGAACTTGTCTTATCATTAGAGTTTAGTCAAAACATGTATCTAAGAATTCCATTCTTTGATAATTGCTATACAGCCAAACAAATTAGAGATTTAATAGTGAAGTTTGAGGGGCAAATCGTACTTCCAAAAATTAATTCGTTAGAAGATATTAACACTGTGATTTCAATGTCAGACGATATTAAACTAAAAATGATTGTCCTAATTGAGAATCCATCTAGTTTTGTAGCGATTCCTGAAATACTAAAAAGATTTTCAATTCAAATCCGTGCCATTGGTTTTGGTAGTCATGACTTTTGTTCTATAGCTGGAATTAAACACACTTTAGAGCACTTAGCTCACTATAAGCGCCAATTGATTTTGTATGCAAAAGCATATAATGTTGCATATATAGATGGAGTTGATTTAGATCTAAAAAACTTTTCTCAATTTAAAAAAGAATGCATTTTTGCTTTTGAGTCAGGTGCAAATGGTAAATTTATTATTCATCCTAAACAGTTGGATGAATTAAATAAAGTTGAGTTTATGACTGAAGAAGAAATAAATCAACTTAATTTTGTCTACGATAAGATCAAAGATGTTTCAATTAATGATATTGATGTTTTTACTGTTGATGGTAAGGTATTTGAAAAACCACATGTAATTCGTATAAAATATCTGTTTGAAAAAATGAATAAAACACAAAGTAAAATTTAGAATTTGTAATTTATGGAAGCAAATAAAATGGGAAATTATTTTGAAGACTTTGTTGTTGGAGAAGTAATCGAACACTGTCAATCAAAAACAATTTTTGAATCAGATAATAATCTATTTTCGATGTTGACAATGAATCATCATCCTGTACATACTAATATTGATTATTGCAAAGACAATCAGCATGGTCAAGTTTTAGTACCAGGAACATTGGTGTTTTGTTTAGCAGTGCATTTAACTGTACTTGACGTAAGTGGAAAGGCAATTGCTAATCTAGCATATGAAAATATAGACCATTTAAAACCAACCTTTATTAATGATACTATCTACAGTAAAACAGAAGTCTTAAGTAAAAGAGAATCAAATTCTAAAAACGATAGAGGGATAGTTTATGTAGAAACTACGGGTTATAATCAAGATAACATAGATGTTATAAGGTTTAGAAGAAAGATTTTAATTAAAAAAAGAAATCATGAAGGATAAACTACAATTACTGCGTAGTATGATGTTCGTTCCTGGGCATAACGAAAAATTAATTGATTCGGCTTCAAGAAGTACTGCAGATGCTCTTATTTTCGATTTAGAAGATAGTGTTCAGCCAGAAACTAATAAACTTCTTGCGAGAGAGGTTATTACTAGAAGGTCTAAAGACAAACAATTTGACCGTTTTCAAAAGTTCGTAAGATTAAATGAGATAGAAACTGAATTCTTTTTACAAGATGTTTTAAAAGTTACACATGGTAACATAGATGGATTTTTATTATCTAAAACCAATACCAAAGAAGATGTTCAGTATTTAGATAATCTGTTAACTTCAATAGAATTAGAAAGAGGTTTAGAGAAAAACACATTTTCCATAATTCCCATTCTAGAAAGTGCCTTGTCAATAGTTAATATTAATGAAATTGCAATTTCCTCTGAAAGAATTATTGCTTTAGGATTTGGATCTGAAGATTATGTTTCCGACATACAAGGCGTAAGAGATTTTGAAACAAATGTCAGTATTTCTTTTCCACGAAAACTTGTGCCAATTGTAGCCAGAGCTCATAAATTAGAAGCTATAGATGCAGCTTATATTCATGTTCATGATTTAGAAGGTCTAGAGAGACATCTTGAAACAGGTAAGATTCTTGGGTATGGTGGAATGTGGGTTTTACATCCAAAACAAAATGAAAAAGTAAATCAAATATTTAGTCCGACTGATAAAGAATATGAGGATTCAGTTGAGTTCTTGAGGCTATATGATGAAGCAAAAAAGCTCAATAAAGGTGTTGCTATTATTGAAGGTAAGTTTGTCGGACCTCCTCTAATTACTAAATCTAAAGATATTATAGCAAGAGTAGAGCTAATTGAAAAACGAAGAAAACAGTTTGAGAGTTAAAATGGAAAAAGTAATAATAATTGGAGGAAAAAGTTCAGCAACATTAATTGCTGATTATATATACGATGCGCAACATACCTACGGAAAACCTATAGAGTGTATTGGTTTTGCGTATAACGATGAACCCATAGGAGCTGATATTAATGGTTTTCCTGTATTGTGTAGAATCGAAGATGCTTATGAAAAATATAAGGACGATCAGGATGTTAAGTTTATATTTCAATCCTATAATATTCAATCAATGCAAGAAACGATTGATTTTAAAGATAGTTTGGGAATACCATTGGATCGATATTGTACCTTTATTCATCCGAGTTGCATGATCGCTAGAAGTGCATCAATTGGAATAGGTACAATAATATTAGCACATACCGTAGTCAATCCTAAAGCTAAAGTTGGTCAATTCAATTCATTAATGAGTGGTGTAACTGTTGGACATGATGGTATTGTTGGGAACTACAATTTAATAGCAACCCAAGCTATTGTTGCTAATATTGTTATGGGAGATCGCAATTTCATTGGTATCAATGCTACTACTAATAATAAAATAACTATTGGTGATGACTGCATGATCGGAATGGCTTCTAATGTTGTTAAAGATGTTCCTTCAGGTACTAAATGTTTTGGTAATCCTGCTAGAGCGGTAGACACACCAAAAAGGTTGAGGTAACTTAATATTGAATTTGAAAAAAGAAATTTTCCACTAAAATTTTCACATGAGTGATATAAAAGTTTCTATTTGCTGTCTAGCTTTCAATCATGAACATTTTATTAGACAATGTTTAGATGGCTTCATGATGCAAAAAACTAATTTTGCTTTTGAAGTTTTAATTCATGATGATGCTTCAACAGATGAAACAGCAAATATCATACGAGAATATGAACACAAGTATCCTGATATTATAAAACCTATTTATCAAACTGAAAATCAATATTCAAAAGGTGTTTCAGTCACTGCAACAATTAATTTCCCAAGAGCAAAAGGGAAGTATATCGCCATGTGTGAAGGTGATGATTATTGGACAGATCCAAACAAATTACAAATTCAGGTTGATTTATTAGAAAAACATAACTTAGGCTTTTCTTTTCACGCTGCCGAAATTTTTAAATATGGTGTTAACGATGTTAAGAAAGATAAGTCTGTGTACTATTATGGTGAAGAGATTAAAATTCTTTCAGCTATAGATATTCTTAAAAAGAATGGTCAAAATATTAAGACTCCAGTAGCTTCATTTGTTTTTGAGAAAGAAATAGTTGATAAGTTGAAATTTGAGCATCCAGCGTTCTATTCTAATAAAATTTCACATTCTTTTCTTATACTTTGGGCAGCTTATTGTTCAAAAATAATTTATGTACCAAGGTTTATGTCAATTTATAGACACGATCATACAGAGTCTTGGAGTTATAAGATGAAAAGTAATGCTGTTTTTAAAAAACATTATAACTTAAAAGTCATCAACTCTTACAATGCTTTCAATAAAATCACACAATTCGAATTCAGTTCTTTATTTCAAATAAATATAAATAATAGAATTTTTAATGTGTTAAAAAATATTGATATACCCTTAAAGGATAGAATTGATTTTTTTAATGAGACGAAGGAGAATTTTAACACTAAAAATAAATTAGCATGGTTTTTTATTTTTAAACATAAAAACATGCATCATTTAGTAAATTGGCTCTTTAAAACATATAAGAAACTTTTAAAGAAATAAATAATTTCACTTTGTTTTCTAAACCTAATTGTGTCAATCGAAACGAATAAAATGGTAATATCTAAAAGTATTAATATTGAGTTATGTAATTCTAATGAAGAAATTATAAGTTCAATAAGAAATTTAATTTCGAATAAATATGACCATTTGTTTGTCGCTGTGATAGCTCACGGTAGCTTTGGAACCAATGAGATAATTCGTTACAGTGATTTTGACGGACTTATTATCGTTAAAGACGAATTTGCTGATTCTGATGACTTGACATCTTTTAAAAAAGAATCGATGAGATTTCTATTAAAATTTGACCCATTACAACATCATGGATGGTTTCAAATTAAAGAATCTCAATTAAAAAATTATCCCCAATTTTATTTGCCTTATGAAGTTTTAAATCACTCTAAGTTGATTTATCCAATCCTTAACAATATAGAGATTAATCTTACCTTCAATTCTGATAATGTAGATTACAAGAGAAGTTTAAAACAATTAATTAATAGCATTGAAAATCACTCTAGTTCAGAGTCTATGCGATTATATGAGCTCAAAAGTTTTTTAAGTAAAGTAATGCTTTTACCTACAATGTATTATTCAGCAAAGATGAATAAAGGTCTCTTTAAAAAAGATAGTTTTACTGTAGTTAAAGGAGATTTTAGTAGCCAAGAATGGAATTGTATTGAAACTGCTTCTGAAATTAGATCTCATTGGAGTTACAGTCTAAGTGCTTTTCAAAATTTGATAATGACACGACCTGAAATAATTTTTAGAAGATTAACTAAAAAATTTGTCTCTCCTAAGGTTAGTAATGAAATCAACAAAAAATTGAATCCAGCATTTTATAAAAGTTTAAAATTATTTATTAAAAAGATTAATAAAGATATCTTCGCGAATTAATTTATTTTTGAAAAATAATAACATTTATGAATAAGAGGATTAAACAGTTAAGGTATTATTTTTTAAATAAAGTTTGTGGCACTAAACGAGACGTGCCAATATTTATATTTGGATATCATAAATGTGGTACTAAGCTACTGGGCAAGGTGTTTTTGCAACTTTCTTTAAAGTATGGATGGAAGTTTGTTAGTATAGCTGGTTCTGTAGATGAAATCCCTAATGCTGATGTAGTTTTCTTTTTACATTCTCAAGTTGATTACAGTAAGCTCCCAAAAGAATATATAGGTATTCATATGGTAAGAGATCCTCGAGATATAATCATTTCAGGTTACTTGTATCATAAAAGAACTGTTGAGGAATGGTGTGTGAACAAAAATTTTCAAACTGAAAATCCTATTGTTTATCCGCAAGTTCCAAATTCTCAAATGTATCGATCGGAGCAATGGAAAATAGATTACTTAAACAGTCTAGAAGGTCAGTCTTATCAAGAAAAAATTAATGCCTTGAACGAAGAGGACGCTATTCTTTATGAAATGAACCACTATGGCAAATGGACAATTGAAGATATGCTTAAATGGGATTTTGAAAAAGCAAATGCATTAGAATTAAAATTTGAAGACGTCATGGAGAACTATGATGAAAACATGATGACTATTTTTAAACATTGTAAGTTTTCAGATGCTCAAATAGCAGTAGCCAAAACTATCGCTGATAAAGAGGATATTAATAAAATGAGTAAAAAAGATATTGAGAAACATAAGCACATATCTTCTGTTAAAACTAAGAAATGGCAACGTTTTTTTAACGAAAATCACATTGCCTATTTTGATAAACATTTTTCTGAGGTCATAAAAAAATATAATTATTAAGTTAGATAGAAAGACGTATATGAGACTCGTAGATATTCCTAGAAAGTTTAATGAAGATGCATACCATAAGGCAATGGACAGACAAGTGGATGTGTTGTCTAAAGTAGAAGGCGTAAAATCTATTTATCAAATAGGAGGGTTGTCAACTCCTGGAATTTCTGATATTGACTTGGTTGTCGTCTTTAAAGATGGCTATAACTACAATTCAAATCCAAGAGTTAATAATGATAATATTGGTAATTATCTCTTTACTCATGGTTTATATGGCGCTTCAGAAAAGCATTTTCAAAATTCATTAAAGTTTACGTTTTTTCATAATTTTAGATTGCTTTCTGGTGAAGATGTTGAATTACAAAATAAAACTTTAGAATCTGATCAAATTATATTAAAAGAACAAATCGCTCTAGAGTTTTTATTCAAAATGTATGTGAATTTAGTCATTCAAAAATCATATAATACTATTAAATTAAGATCATTGTTTTTGCATATTAAGGCACTTCCATATGATTTTGAATTTTTAAATATTCACCCTGAAGAATTAATCAAGTTGGTTCATAAAGGTGTTGATTTAAGGAATAATTGGTTTAGCGGAAAGGTGTCTAAAAAGGATGTTGTCCTATGGTTTAAAGAATTCTTTACAGCCTATGAGATATTTTTAAAAGACTTGTTTGAAAATTGTAGTATGAATGCTGCTTTTTTAAAGTTTAAAATTGCACCAAACATAGAGATTTGTAATGCAGATGCACTTGGATTTAAAAGAAAAGGCTTTGTGTTTCCTGATCCGTTTAATTTTTTAGATACAAGATATTTTAAAGCGCTCAATAGATTGAATGATTTTAAAATAAATGTGCCAATAAGTGTAGATTCACCAGAGATAGTAAAAGCTTATTTTGATTATGCCGATGAGGTTGGCGATTATAATAATGAGTTTTTACCAAACTTTATGACCTTAACATCAAGTTTAAAAGTTTATAAATAATGCCAAAAGATCATTTGAAAATACAGTGGTTAACAAAGTCACCAGCAATGCAGTCTTATTTTGATAATGTGAGTGATTTTCAATTTACAGGAGGCACGCTTTATGAAATTGATGCAATTAATTCTATAAAAAAAGAATATGAAATTTCAATAAATTCTCATTACATAAAAAATGAAAATGCATTAAAATATTTTTTCAAGAATCATAAACAAACCATTGATGCAGACATTTGTGTGTCAGATCCTTTTGTATTAGCATTTAATAAATTGGATTACAATAAATATAATATTGCCATTATTCATCATATTGATGAAAGCATTGGAGAGAAATCAATTTTTGGTAAATTATTTTTAAAACAATTATTAAAAAACCTTCGAAAGGTTGACATGGTTGTTGTGGTTTCTGAATTTTGGAAATCTTATTTAGAGAAACGTCATATTAAAAACGTTAAAGTCATCTATAATTCTTATGATTTACAAGATTTTCAATTTGAAAAAAGAGATATTGAAAACTTAAAAGATAAATTGAATCTTGATCCTAAAAAACCTACTGTTTATATAGGTAAGATTGGTCAGGGTAAAGGAGTGGAGAAAATATTAGAGCATATAGACCATTCTAAATTTAATTTAATAACCTCTGGAAAAGGAAAAATTAAAAATGAAACCGTAAAGTCCTTTTTTCTAACAAGAGAAGAATTCCCAGTGCTTTTGAAAATTTCGGATGTCGTTCTCGCAATGTCTACAATGCCTGAAGGTTGGAATAGAATTGCTCATGAAGCTCTGTTGGTAAAGACTCCTGTTATTGGTTCAGGGACTGGAGGCATGAAGGAGTTGCTTGAGAAATCTGGCCAAAAAGTGGTGACTAATTTTTCTGATTTAGAAAATGAAATTCAGCATAGCATTAGTAATAAAAAATATTTAGGTAATTTGGGATTCGATTTTGTGAAACAATTAGATATGGACTACTTTCAGTCAGAATGGTTAGGGTTGATAGATCAGGTTAAGCAAAAACTTTAATAGGAAATTGTATGTGTGGTATTAACGGAATATTTCAATTGACATCTGCGAACTTTGATATAAAAGATGCAGTTGTATCTATGAATAATGTTCTAGAACATCGTGGACCTGATGATAGTGGAGTGTGGGTTGAGGAACAATCTAGCCGATTGGCATTAGGGCAAACAAGACTTAGTATTTTAGATCTTTCTGATGCAGGTCACCAACCTATGCACGATACTTCAGCAAAAAATACAATTGTTTACAATGGAGAAGTATTTAATTTTAAATTACTTAATGATAGATTTTTAAAAGGTGAAAGGTTTAATTCACATTCCGATACTGAAACCATTCTAAAACTTTACAATGAACTTGGTGTAGAAATGCTACACCACCTTAATGGTATGTTTGCCTTTGCAATTTGGGATGCTAAAAAAGAAGAACTTTTTCTTGCTAGAGATCGCTCTGGTAAAAAACCATTATATTTTACAGAAATGAATGGGAATTTTTCCTTTTCATCAGAGCTTAAAGCCCTCTTTGAGCTGCCTTGGATAAAAAAGGAAATAGATAATAAAGTACTTTACGATTTTCTAACATTCAATACCGTTGCTACTCCACATACAATGTTTAAAGGCATTGCTAAGTTTAAGCCTGGTCATTATATGATTGTCAATAAGCAAGGTATTAAAACGTACGAGTCTTTTAATGATTTAAAGCATAGAGATCTTAATTTTTCTTCCGAAAAAGAATTGGAAGATATGGTGTTTAATAAACTTGAAGAATCTGTAAGATTAAGAATGATTTCTGATGTTCCTGTTGGTGCCTTTTTAAGTGGAGGAGTAGATTCTTCCGCTATTGTAGCATTGATGCGAAATAATACCCAAAAAGAAATCAAAACTTTTACAATTGGATTTGAAAATCAACCAAATTATAATGAATTACAATATGCTGAAAAGATTTCTAAACGATATGATACCAATCATTTTGTAAAAGAGGTAACTCCAAATGATCTTTTAGATTTTATACCAAAAATCACAGATATCTACGATGAACCTCAGGCTGATCCTACAGCTATACCTATTTATTTTATTTCTCAATTAGCTAAAAAAGAGAATATTAAAGTTGTTTTAAATGGTGATGGTCCCGATGAATTATTTAGTGGATATAGTAATTATGAACGTTATGTGAAAACATATCAATATTTTAAAATTGCTAACAAAGCACCAAAACTTGTTAAAGGTTTAGCCAATTCTATAGTAGATAAGATTAGACCTGATAGTCCATTGTCTGAAATGACGAATAGGTTATATAATCAACAAGATTTTGCTTGGCCAGGAGCTGGTGGTATTAAAGAAGGTGTAAAGAGTCGCTTAATTTCTGATTATTTTAAAGACAGTGTGAATGGACATTCGTCTTATAATTATGTGAAGCAATTAAAGGACGATTATCATAAGTTTTTGGACGGACATAAATTTGATTATGTAAATTGGTTGTGTTACTCTGGCTATAGACAAGCTGTAATAGAACAGTTTCTGTTTAGAGCAGATCGTTTAGGGATGGCAAATTCTATAGAAACTAGAAGTCCGTTTCTAAATCATGAAATGATTCAACTAGCATTATCAATACCTGGTCATTACAAAATTAAAAATGGAATTAATAAATATATTCTAAAGAAATCACTAGAAAGAATTTTACCTAACGATATTCTATATCGAAAAAAAATGGGTTTTAACTTACCAATTAGAGAATGGGCAAAAGACACTATTTATAATGGAGTTAAAGACAATATAGTTCAGTTTAATAACGACACTAATTTGTTTAATGTCGAAACTGTAAATTCACAATTAAAATTATTAAAAGAAGGTAACGAACAGTATACTAATACAATTTGGACTATTTATTTTTTAATTAATTGGCACAAAAAATGGTTTTAACTATTTGATTAGCTCTAACAACAGCAAACGAGATTCATTGAAATAAAAGTGAATAAAATGATCTTTATCGGTGTCACTAAGTTGTAATTGAGTTTTTACAAATGTTATAATATAAAGATGATATGACAAAAATATTGTGGCTTTCTCCCGCTTTAAATCATTATAAAGCAAGATTTTTAAATCATTTAGCAAATGATGCTGAGATACAACTGCACATACTTTCTGGTACTGGTCGAAATAAAATGGGAGACCATGAAATTGATGATCAAGATTGGAAATTTAGTCACGATAGGATTGATGTTCCTAAATCAAAATTCGGTTTTTCTAAAGATGTTAAATTGTTTTTAAAAAATGAAGCACATTTATTTGATTGGATTATGATTCCAGCTGAAAAAAAGAATTTACCTTTATTTGTGTTTCTAACTAATCATTGCAAAAAATTAAAAAACACCAATATCTTTTCATATAATCACCCGGTTTTAAAAACAAAAAACAAAAATTTAAAAGTTTTAGATTTATGGTTGTCTAAATTTTTTTTTAAAAAACTAGATCGAGTTGTGTTTTATACTAAAGAAAGCATGAAGCTTGCTATTAATGAAAATTTAATTGCTGCAAAAAAAGCATTTTGGGTAAATAATACCATTGATACCATTGAAGTTGATAAGTTTTATAACTTCGTAGCACCTCCTGAGGATACAAAACGACTGTTGTTTATTGGAAGGTTAATTGACTCAAAACAAGTGCCCGAATTATTTAAGTATTACAACGAAATCAAGAAAAATATAGTTGATTTAAAACTCGAAATTATAGGAGATGGACCAATGTCTGAAGTTGTTGAAAGAGCTAGTGGAGATGATGAAAATATCATTTGGCATAAGTCGCTTGTTGATGAAGAAAAAATTGCTCCTATAATGTCAAGATCATCCTTAGTCTTTGTGCCTGGACATTCTGGATTATCTATAAATCATGCCTTTGTTTATGGAAGGCCTTATGTGACTTTAGATGCTGATAAACACGGTCCAGAGATTAATTACTTAATTGACGGTGAAAATGGTTATATTTTAAAGGGAAGTTTTGAAAGTAATACACAAAAATTATCAGATTTATTAACAGATAATAATAGACTCAATTCTTTCTGTCAAAATGCAAATACAAAAGGTAAAGAATTATCTGTTGAAAAATGGGTAGCTCAAACGAAAGGTAATTTGTTAGATGGGTAATAACAAACCAAAAATACTATTTGTTGGTCCTACCCCTCCACCTTACTCTGGCCCAGAACTGAGTATGCAGTAGTTTTTAGAATCTGAAATTCTAAATGAAGCTTTTGATATAAAGTTTCTCAAAACAAATTTTAGAAGCGATAACACAAAAAAAGGAAAATTAGACTTCTCAATGATTTCTAACTTTTTTATTTTCTTTTCTAAGTTGCTTAGATTGTTAATTTCTAATAACATCAAATGTGTATACTACCCAAT
>NZ_JBGCCX010000148.1:0-10232 GCF_045105015.1 Psychroserpens sp. | reverse complement strand
GCAAAGTAACTTTAAATACAATTACACAAAACCAATGATTAAATTTATGAAATTGATTAGCAAAACTCTATTATTCTCTATGCTGTTTTTACTTATTACAGCAGCCTCATGCAAAGAAGATTATCCTGATTTAGAAGATGGCCTTTATGCTGAATTTGTTACAACTAAAGACACCATGATCGCAAAATTATTTTATGATAAAGTGCCCGTAACTGTTGCCAATTTTGTGGCCTTAGCTGAAGGTACTCATCCTATGGCAGACGAAGAATTTAAAGGAAAACCTTACTATGACGGATTAACATTTCATAGGGTTATGAATAACTTTATGATTCAAGGTGGTGACCATACAGCAACAGGCTCAGGTACTCCTGGATATCGATTTACTGCCGACTTTAGTTCTGATTTAAAACATGACAGACCAGGTATTTTATCTATGGCAAATAGTGGTGGTTTTAATACTAATGGAAGTCAGTTTTTTATTACTGAGGTTCCTTATCCAAGTCTTGATGCTTACAATCCTGATGGCACATTAAAACCATGTGATCAGCCAAGAGTAAGTTGTCATTCCGTTTTTGGTGAATTAGTTAAAGGAATTGAAGTTCAAGATTCTATTTCTAATGTAAAAACAGGTCAAGGCAATAAACCTGAAGTGGATGTTGTCATTACAAAACTTAATATTATTAGAAAAGGTTCTGCAGCTAAAGCATTTGATGCTGCTAAAGTATTTGAACAAGGATTACCTGAAGTTGAAGCTGAGATAGAAGAAATTAAAGCCGAAAAACAACGACAAGCTGAAGCAGAACGTAAAGAAATTGAAGCAAAAATTGAAGCTGCTGCAAAAATCACAAAACCAATGCTTGACGAATACACATCAAAAACTACCACATTAGCATCTGGTTTAAAAAAATATATCATTAAAAAAGGTACAGGTGTAAAACCAAAAAATGGACAATCGGCAATGATTGCTTATGAAGGTTATTTTGTTGATGGAAAATTATTTGACAGTAACCTTGAAGCTGTTGCTGAAAAATATGGAATGATGAACGAACGTCGAAAAGCAGCTGGCGCTTATGGACCAATGAAAATGAAAATCAGTCCAGATGAACAAATGATTTCAGGCTTTAAAGAAGCTTTAGCTTCTATGAAGGTTGGTGAAAAAGCATTCTTTTATTTACCTTCTCATTTAGCGTATGGCGAACGTGGAAGAGGAAACATCAAACCAAATACTGACTTAACATTCGTTCTAGAAATGACTGCAATAGCAGAATAGTTAATATTGAAACAAAAAAAGCCTTTCAAATTGAAAGGCTTTTTTTATTTTATTTTTTTGGAATTCTTTTGAGAATCTCTAATACAAATTTCCAATATTTTTGGGCTGAAGAAATTTGAGCACGTTCATCTGGTGAATGAGCACCTTTAATATTAGGTCCAAAACTAATCATATCCATCTCCGGATAATTCGTTCCTAATATACCGCATTCTAAACCAGCATGACAAGCTGCAACATGCGGCTCTTCATCATTATTCAATTCTTTATACAAAGGCACCATTACTTTTAAAATATCAGAATCCATATTAGGTTTCCAACCAGGATAATCACCTCCAAATTCGACTTCGCAACCTGTTAATTCAAATGTAGCTCTCAGACCATTGGCTAAATTCCACTTAGAGCTTTCAACCGAACTACGCGTTAGACATCCAACTTTAATATTTCCGTCTTTAACTATTACACGAGCAATATTATTTGAAGTCTCAACTAAATCTGGAATATCAGGACTCATTCTGAATACACCATTTAAAGCAGCATATAAAGCTCTTGTCAAACCTTCTTGAACTCCTAAATCCATGATATGTTTTGGTGATTCAACTTTAGAGACCTCTATTACTAAGTCTGGTTCCATTGTTTTAAATTCAGTTTTGATTTCGCTAGCAAAAGCATTCATTTCAGAAACAAAAGCCTCTTCATGAACGGCATCAATAGCAACAATCGCATTACTTTCTCTTGGTATGGCATTGCGTAAACTTCCTCCATCTATTTCAGATATACGTAATCCAAAATTTTCAAAACCGTCAAACAACATGCGATTCATCAATTTATTTGCATTTCCTAAACCTTCATGGATTTGCATTCCGGAGTGACCTCCTTGTAAACCTTTTACAGAAACTTTGTATCCAATTTTAAATTCAGGTGTTTCCTCTTGCTCATACGTTCTCGTAGCAGTAACATCAACACCTCCAGCACAACCTACACCAATTTCATCGTCCTCTTCTGTATCGAGGTTTAACAAAATTTCTCCAGATAGTACACCTCCTTTTAATCCCATTGCTCCTGTCATTCCAGTTTCTTCATCAATAGTGAATAAAGCTTCAATAGCAGGATGTTCGATATCGGAGCTTTCTAAAATTGCCATGATTGTAGCAACACCTAACCCATTATCAGCTCCTAAAGTTGTGCCTTTAGCTCTTACCCAGTCGCCATCAACATACATCTCAATACCTTGTGTATCAAAGTCAAAATCAGTATCATTATTTTTTTGATGAACCATATCTAAATGCGATTGCATAACAATGGTTTTACGATCTTCCATTCCTGCAGTTGCTGGTTTTTTTATAATGACATTACCTACTTCATCTTCAATAGTTTCTAAACCTAAATTCGATCCGAAATCTTTCATGAATTGAATTACACGTTCTTCTTTTTTTGAAGGCCTTGGAACTGCATTCAAATCTGCAAATTTATTCCAAAGGGCTTTTGGTTCTAATACTCTTATTTCTGCGCTCATGTTATTCGTTTTTAAGTTTCGCAAAGGTACATCTTTTTAGTATTTTTGAGTCATGCTGAAACACAAAAAAAGTCTCATCGCCTTCTCTATTATTCCGCAAATATTGCTACTGAAAGTGCTCGCAAACTTTCCTGAATATGTAGAATCTGTATACAGTCATGGTCTTTATGTCTATATCTCTAGAGGAATGCGATATGCTTTTGGATGGTTACCAATTTCTGTAGGTGATTTATTGTATACCATTTTAGGTATCTATATTATTAGATGGCTAGTTGTAAACAGAAAACGAATTTTAAAGGACACTAAGCATTGGTTTTTAGATGTAATCGCAGCAATATCAATTGGGTATTTTGCTTTCCATATGTTATGGGCTTTTAATTATTACAGACTTCCGCTTCACGAATCTTTAAATATTGATAAAGACTACACGACTGAAGAATTAGTCGCTCTGACTAAGCAATTAATAACAAAAACAAATAAGATCCAGTTAAGTATCGCTAACAATGATTCTGTAAAAGTGGATATGCCGTTTTCTAAATCTGAATTATTAACAATGATTCCTGAAGGCTATAATGAGCTTTCAAAAAGATTTCCCTATTTAGAATATCATCCTAGAAGTATAAAAAAATCAATATATAGCTTACCATTAACATACATGGGTTTTTCAGGATATTTAAATCCGTTTACTAATGAAGCTCAAGTAGATGGCTTAATTCCTTCTTATAAATTCCCAACTACTGGAAGTCATGAAGCTGCACATCAATTAGGCTATGCTGCAGAAAATGAAGCCAATTTTATAGGTAGTATGGCAGCAATGCAACATCCAAACATATATTTTCAATATTCAGGTCATGCGTTTGCGCTTAGGCATTGTTTGAACGAAATATACAAAAGAGATCCTGAAATTTATAAAACCATATTTCCTAAAATAAACAAAGGTGTTCTTAAAAACTATCAGGAAGTAAGAGATTTTTGGGATGGGTATCAAAACCCGACTGAACCTATATTTAAAAGCACTTATAATAACTTTCTAAAAGCAAACAATCAATCTGCTGGTATGAAAAGCTATAGCTATATTGTGGCACTGTTGGTAAATTACCATAAATCTCATCCTTTAGATTAAACGTTAAAAAACTAATATTTACTTAATAACGTTCCTTTAATTTTTATCTTTAAGAACAAAATTTTAATCAACTATTATATATGTCTAAAACTCCTCTAAGGCTCTTGCTCTTTTTATGCAGTTTTTCGCTATTTGCGCAAGAGTATTTTCCAAAAAATGATGGTGTAAAAACTGTCAACACCAATTACACAGCATTCACAAATGCAAAAATTCATGTCACTCCAAGTCAAGTTATTGACAAAGGAACACTTCTCATTAAAAATGGAAAAGTCGTTGCTTCTGGTGCTCAAGTTG
The DNA here is from genome assembly GCF_045105015.1 of Psychroserpens sp. GTDB lineage: Bacteria > Bacteroidota > Bacteroidia > Flavobacteriales > Flavobacteriaceae > Psychroserpens. The sequence continues at coordinate 6,032 of NZ_JBGCCX010000148.1, read as the reverse complement.
CAATTCCCAAAAATACAACTGTTATCAATGTTGAAGGTAAAAGTATTTATCCATCATTCATTGATATGTACTCTAATTTTGGTGTAGAAAAACCAAAACGTAAACCTGGAGGAGGCAGAAGTCCTCAGTATAATCCGTCTAGAACAGGATACTACTGGAATGACCATGTAATGCCTGAAAACAATGCAATCTCAATATTTAAATTTGATGGAAAAAAGGCAAAAGAATTCCTTAATGCAGGTTTTGGTGTTGTGAATACTCACATCCAAGATGGAATTGTAAGAGGTACAGGAACCTTAGTCGCTCTTAATACTTCTGGAGGTAACGACATGACTATTCTAGAACAAAATTCTGGGCAGTATTTTTCATTTAGTAAAAGTGTCACATCTCGTCAATCATATCCTGGATCAATTATGGGAAGTATGGCTTTATTACGTCAACTATATTTAGATGCAGAATGGTATGCTAATGGAAATAGTAACACAAAAGATTTATCTATTGAAGCTTTAAACAAAAATAAAAACTTAGTTCAGATATTCTCCGCTGGAAGTCGAGCTAATGCTTTACGAGCAGATAAAGTAGGTGACCAATTTGGCATTCAGTATGTCATCCTTGGTGGTGGTGATGAATACGAACGAATCAATGAAATTAAGGCTACTAATGCAGCTTTTATAATTCCAATTGACTTTCAAGATGCTTACGATGTCGAAAATGTATACCTATCACAATCATTATCATTAAGTGACATGAGAGCTTGGAATCAAGGTCCTTCTAATCCTAAAATCCTTGCAGACAACAATGTTACGTTTGCTTTTACAACACACGAATTAAAATCGCCAAAAGCCTTTAAAGCCAAACTAATGAAAGCCATAGAATATGGTTTATCTAAAGAAAAAGCTTTGGAAGCATTAACAACTACACCAGCAAAATTGTTGGGCAAAGCTTCAGAAATTGGCAACCTTAATAAAGGTGCTTATGCTAACTTTTTAATTACATCTGGAGATATATTTGATAAGAAAACTACCATCTATGAAAATTGGGTTCAAGGGTCTCAAACTGTATTAAGTTCAATGCATACGAAAGACATTAGAGGTGACTATGAATTTATGTTAGCTGGCGAATCTTATAAAATGAGCTTAAAAGGTGAGCTGAGTAAATTAAGTTCAGAAATTACAAGTAATAATAAAAAACGAGGTTCTAAAGTGAGTTATAGTGATGACTGGTTATCAATTGCTATGACGACCAAAGACTCTACAACGCAGGAATTCATAAGACTAGTTTCTAATGTATCTGAAGGAAAAAGCTTAAATGGAAAAGCCTTATTTCCTGATGGAAATGAAATGACATTTTATGCTAAAAAAATTGAGTCTGAAACTGAAGACAAACCAAACAAAAAAGTAGACAGTTCAAAAACTAAAGAAACAGTTCCTGTAACCTATCCAAATATGGCTTATGGTTTTAAAGAATTACCAAAACAAGAAACTTTATTATTCAAAAATGCAACGGTTTGGACAAATGAAGCAGAAGGTATTTTAGAAGAAACTGATGTCTTAGTAAAAAAAGGTAAGATTGTAAAAATCGGAAAAGATTTATCAGACTCTGGTGCACAAGTTATAGATGCTAGAGGAAAACATTTAACTTCTGGTGTAATTGATGAACATTCTCATATTGCCGCCTCTTCTATTAACGAAGGTGGACAAAACTCATCTGCAGAAGTTAGTATTGAAGACGTCATTGATGAAGAAGATATTGATATCTATCGAAATTTAGCTGGTGGTGTAACAACGATTCAAATTTTACATGGTTCTGCAAATCCAATTGGTGGACGTTCTGCTATCATCAAATTAAAATGGGGTGAAGATGCTCAAGACTTAATTTATGATAATAGTCCGAAGTTTATCAAATTCGCATTGGGAGAAAACGTAAAACAATCTAACTGGTCAAGTTATGAACGATTCCCTCAAACTAGAATGGGAGTTGAACAATTATACATTGACTATTTCAGTAGAGCAAAAGCATATGATGCCTTAAAGAAAAGTGGAAAGCCTTATCGAAAAGATATTGAAATGGATGTAATCGCTGAAATTTTAAATAAAGAGCGCTTCATTTCGTGTCACTCTTACGTGCAAAGTGAAATTAACATGTTAATGAAAGTTGCAGAACAGTTCGATTTCAATATCAATACCTTCACGCATATTCTTGAAGGTTATAAAGTAGCTGATAAGATGGCTGAACATGGTGTTGGTGGTTCAACATTTAGTGATTGGTGGGCTTATAAATATGAAGTAAACGATGCTATTCCATACAATGCTGCTATTATGCATAATGCTGGAGTTGTTGTTGCTATTAATAGTGATGATGGTGAAATGTCTCGTCGTTTAAATCAAGAAGCTGCTAAATCAGTAAAGTATGGAGGTGTCTCTGAAGAAGATGCATGGAAATTTGTCACTTTAAATCCTGCAAAATTATTGCATATTGATGATAAGGTAGGAAGTATTAAAGTTGGAAAAGATGCAGATTTAGTTTTGTGGTCAGACCATCCGTTATCTATTTATGCTAAAGCTGAAAAAACAATCATTGAAGGCGCTACTTACTTTGATTTAAAACGCGATGAAATGATGCGATCTGAAATCAAGAAAGAAAAAGCAGAACACATCAATCAAATGCTGTTGGCTAAAAATAAAGGCTTGAAAACTCAGCCTATAAAGAAAAAAGAAAAAGATCAAATGCATTGTGACTATATCGATCATGAATCACACTAAACACAACAGACAAATGAAAAAATTTAATATATATATCGTGTTGTTGCTTTTAACATTTGGTTATTCAAATGCACAACAAACACCTGCTAAAAAACAAAGTAAAACCTTTGCTATTAAAGGTGCTACAGCTCACATTGGAAATGGAGAAGTCATTGAAAATAGTTTAATTATTATCGAAGATGGAAAATTACTCAATGTGGTTGACTCTAGAATTGTAAAAATCAAAATAGCCGATATGGAAGTTATTGATGCTACCGGAAAACATGTATATCCTGGTTTCATTATTCCAAATACGACTTTAGGATTAGTTGAAATTGATGCGGTTCGTGCCACAGATGATGATTCAGAATTAGGGTCATGGAATCCACACATCAGAAGTTTAATTGCTTATAACACTGAATCTAAAGTTGTAGAATCTATGCGACCAAATGGTGTGCTTTTAGCTCAAATCACACCTCGTGGTGGACGTATTTCTGGAACTTCTTCGATTGTACAACTTGATGCTTGGAATTGGGAAGATGCAGCTGTTAAAGAAGATGATGCCATTCATATGAATTGGCCAAATAGTTTTAGTCGAGGACGTTGGTGGCTTGGAGAAGATCCAGCCATGAAAGTCAATAAAAATTACACAAAACAAGTTAAGGAAATCAGTGATTATCTTAATGCAACTAAAGCTTATGCTAGTGCAAGTAACGAAACTGTAAATTTACCATTTGAAGCAACTAAAGGCCTTTTTGATGGTTCTAAAAAACTATATATCCATGTTGATGACGAAAAAGGGATCACTGATGCAGTTCACTTCTCAAAAGAAAATGGAATTACTGATATGACTATTGTAGGTGGTTACCACGCTTACAAAGTTGCCGATTTACTAAAGCAAAATAATATTTCGGTGTTATTACAACGTGTGCACTCTAGACCTGGTCAAACCGATGACGATTATGATTTACCTTTTAAAATGGCTAAATTATTAGTTGATAAAGGCGTGACAGTTGCCTTAGAAGGTAGTGGACAAATGGAACGTATGAATGCTCGAAACTTACCCTTTTATGCAGGAACTACAGTTGCTTATGGATTAACTAAGGAACAAGCCTTACAATTAATAACATTAAATACTGCTAAAATATTAGGTATTGATGCTTCTTATGGTTCGCTGGAAGAAGGTAAAAGCGCAACATTATTTATAAGTGAAGGTGATGCATTAGATATGAGAACAAATGTATTATCTCACGCGTTTATTGACGGAAGACAGATTAGCTTAGAATCACACCAAACAAAACTTTGGAAGCGCTATTCTGAAAAACTTAAAAGTCAAGAATAAACTAAGTTGACCTCAAAAAAAGACCTGTAACTTAATATGTACAGGTCTTTTTTTTTGAAATACTAGTCGATCGTTTCTGCGTCTTCGGGTTTACTAAAAACACTGTCTTTCATCTTCATTTCTGTTAATCTCACATCAGAAAATTCTAAATCATTACGTTTCGTTGTTGGCAAGTTATTTTCATAGTTATACCATGTTAATATCTTGGGTAAATTCAACCCATTAACATTTTGCCATTTACTATATTTTATAAAATGAAACTCTTTTCCTGTCTCTTTGGTAAAATAAGTAACTGTATAACCTAGCCAAGTCATTTGATGTGTTTCAGAGTCGTAATATAAGATATACTCATCTTCAGGTGATTCTCCTACTCCACTTTCATAAGAAATTTTAATTCCAGGATACCTTTTTCCTTCAAATTCTAAAGGTTTTACATCTTCATATATAATCCCATCATCTGCTAAAATAAAAGGCATGGCATAGAAGTAAAACATCAAATTGTAGTAAAACTTTGGATTCCCTTTATAACTTGTGGTATCCTTTTTCTGAAGCCAAACCTCTTTTCCGTCAAAACCAATCTTATGCTTAGGCATGTCTATGTTTGACTTCCTATTATAAAGATCTGTAATCGTAACCTCATCTCCACTTTCTTTAGCCATAGTAAACTTAAGTGTCTGCATTTGTTTCCAAGTATCTAATCCACCATGTGCTTCAAATATTTTTGAAATTGATTCTGGATAAGTACTTGTTGTGACATCTAATTCAGTTTCCGAATAGTTAACAGATTCAACAGGTTTAGAATTTTTATCATTTTTACAAGACGTAAAAACTAACAATGCGATTACTAGTAAACTTTTAAGTTTCATTTGAAGTAGTTTTTTATTTTTTTGCTTAGACGAAGATACTGAGAATTGATTACAAAAAAGCCTCAGAATAAGTCTGAGGCTTCATTTAAAAATCAAATAACCCTTTATTCAATAATTAATTTTTTGACAAACTCTTTTGTGTCCGTATTAAGTTTCACAAAGTATAATCCGCTTTGTAAGTCTGAAACATTTAACTCAAGTTCTTGCTCAGAAATAGAATTCTTAAATACTAATTTTCCTTGAATATCATATATACTAAGCTTAGCATTTGTAATATTATTGAGTTTGATGTTTAATAAATTGTTTGCTGGATTTGGATATAGTTCAAATCCGTTAAAATCAAATTCAGAAACAGATAACAGTTCCTCAACAAATTCAGTTTCGAAACGATTTGTAATTACTGGTGCGTTAAAATCGAAATAAATCGCAGCAGTATTAGGGATAATATCTCCAATTCCATATCCAGCTTGTGGTTTTATTCTAAAATATACAAACCCATTACTTCCTTCTGCATCATCTTGTTCAGCAGGCAGGTTAATGTCTTCAAAGAACCATTCTAATGAATTCTCTGTTCTGGTTACCACATAATCGTGACTAGATCGTAACATTTGGAACGACGTCTCATCTAAACTAGCATCTAACTCGTCGTCTATTCTAACAAAAATAGCTTCAGCAGTTCCTAAGTTTTGGAATCGTATTGTATAATATAACCATTCGTCAGAAGTTGAAAATTCATCATATAACACCTTTGGACCATGAGATTCCATTTTATCATTAGGATCCCAAGAACCTACTACCACTTCAGATAGAGTAGAATAATTATTACTAGCTACTAAATCGTTTGTATCTGTAAGATAAGTTGCGGTATTAGTCACAATATCGTCTAAAGCTACAGTAACCGGACAAGTTATAGAGATATCAATATACTCTACATCACCAGGCTGCAGATTTACAAAATCAACAGTAAAGCCTGTAGTTGTATTGGTTATTGTATAATTTGGATTGACACTAGTCACTGCATTATAAACCAATAATGGATCATGAGTGAATTCTACAGTTCCAGATGAAATGTTTGTAAATCCA
>NZ_JBGCCX010000147.1:0-15570 GCF_045105015.1 Psychroserpens sp. | reverse complement strand
AAATCTAAAATCGTTATTATTGGTCAAGCTCCAGGAACTAAAGTGCACCAATCTGGAATTCCTTGGGACGATGCTTCTGGACGACAATTACGTAAATGGCTTGACGTATCTGATGAAGACTTTTACGATGATACAAAGTTTGCTATTATACCCATGGGGTTTTGTTATCCAGGAAAAGGGAAAAGTGGTGATTTACCACCTAGAACAGAATGTGCACCACAATGGCATCAACAGTTATTTGATGAAATGAAAGACGTGAAGTTGGTCATTTTAATTGGGATGTATGCTCAAAAATATTATTTAAAAGAAAACGCAAAACTTACGTTGACTGAAACCGTTGCCAATTATAAAGACTACTTGCCCAAATATTTTGTATTACCACATCCTAGTCCGAGAAACCGGTTTTGGTTGTCTAAAAACCCTTGGTTTGATAAGGAGATTTTGCCTATGCTGAAGAGTAAAGTTAGCTCAATCCTTAATTTTTGATATTGTCAACCCTTGATTAAGGGCTTTAGCAGTTGAATCCTCAGTTGCTAATTGAATGGCAGACCTAATTAAAGTCTCAACATCTGTATTTCTATAATCATTTATGGTTTTTATAGGAATATGACGCATCCATTTTCCAGTGCCTTGTAAAAGTTTTTTAGGATCACGAATTACAGTTCCTTTATTAAATCCGAGATTTAAATGATTGGTGTAAATAGGAATCATACAAAAACCATCACCCATTTTTTCAGAAACAGAATACAACGATGTGAGCGCATGCGTATGGTATAATAGTTCATTACTTTGTGGATGAATCTCTAAAATAAATTCACGCAAACCAGTGTACAATTCAATTAACGATTGCTCTTTATATTTTAAATGCTTTAAAAAATCAGGATGTATAATTCGAGTATTCAAATTATTTTAATATTTAGAACCATCATGTTTTCCGACATTGAAACCATGTTTTCCTAAGTATTGGTTACCACTTTCAACAGCACCTTCTTCAATATCTGTTCCCATAGAATCATTCCAGCGGTTGAGGTATCCAAACAATGAAATCACACCAAGCATTTCTACAATTTCACCTTCATTCCAATGGTCGTATAATCGTTTTTTAATATCTGCGTTTACAGCATTAGGTACTTGACTTGCTGCTAAGCTAAAATCTAATGCAGCTCGCTCAGCTTCAGAGAAAGCAGCATGTGTTCTGTATTCCCAAATATTATCGAGTTGTTCTTGTTCTGCACCATAACGTTCTGCAGCACGAATAGCATGTGCCTGACAATAACGACAACCAGTAGAATTACTGCTTACCCAAGCAATCATTCGTTTTAAAGCTGAGGTCACACGACCTTCATTAGCCATTACTGCTTTATTTAAGTTGATAAACGCTTTGCTAATTGCAGGACGACGTTGCATGGTAAGTACTGAATTTGGACAAAACCCAAGGGTTTCATTAAAGAATTCTGCGAGTTCTTTGGTTTCTAAATCATGCTCTGACGATAAAGGTGTAACTAATGCCATTTATATAGAAATTTGAAGTTTTAATAGTATTTTTGACTAAGATAATATTATAAGTTTTAAATAAAGCAAACTAAAAGTTATAACTTTAGTTTCTTTGTTTCACTTCACTAAAAACTAAAAAACATGTCTCATAAAGTTGTCACACATTGGAAAGGAAACTTACAGTTTGATTCTGATAATCCAAGTGGAAAAACATTACTCATGGATACATCTCCTGAAAATGGAGGTTATAATTCAGGATTGGCACCCAAAGCCATGATGTTATCCTCTTTAGCTGGTTGCTCAGGATTAGATGTGGTGTCTATTTTAAAAAAGATGAAAGTACCTTTTTCTGATTTTAGAATTGATACCTATGGAGAATTAACTGATGAACATCCAAAATTTTATCATACTGTATCTGTTGAATATCATTTTTATGGAGATCAGTTAGAGGAAGACAAAATAAAAAAAGCTGTTGATTTGTCTATTGATAAATATTGTGGTGTTATGGAAATGTTTCGAAAATTTTCAGAAGTAAAAACTTCCATTCATTATCATAACATATAGCGAAAATTTTCTATATTAGTACATGCGTTGGACAATTAAACCTAAACCAGATTCTAAAACCGTTGAAGATTTACAAAAAGCACTTCAGGTTGATGCCTCTGTTGCGACCTTATTAGTGCAACGTGGTATTAATACTTATGAAGCTGCCAAAACGTTTTTCAGACCAAGTTTTGAAGACCTTCATGATCCCTTTCTGATGAAAGACATGGATTTGGCTGTGGGGCGAATCGAGAAGGCAATAGCTGATAATGAACATATTTTAGTCTATGGCGATTATGATGTTGACGGAACAACTTCTGTTGCGCTTCTCTCATCTTATTTAAAAACAAAGTCAGAGACCATTGCAACTTATATTCCTGATCGTTACGATGAAGGTTATGGAGTCTCTTATAAAGGGATTGACTTTGCAGATGATAATGATTTCACATTGATTATAGCTTTAGATTGTGGTGTTAAAGCCATAGATAAAGTTGCTTATGCCAAAAAAAAAGGAATCGATTTCATTATATGTGATCATCATAGACCAGGACATGAATTACCTGGAGCAATTGCCGTTTTAGATCCGAAACGTGATGATTGTAATTATCCTTATAAAGAACTGTGTGGTTGTGGCGTAGGATTTAAACTCATTCAAGCTTTAGCTTCAAAAGACAATCAATCTGCTGAAGATCTTTCAGAATATTTAGATTTAGTAGCTACTGCAATTGGAGCGGATATTGTTCCGATTACAGGAGAAAATCGAGCATTGGCTTATTTTGGTTTGCAAGTGATAAATACAAATCCAAGACCTGGCATTAAAGCGTTGATTTCAGAAGTAAAAAAAAATGAATTGACTATTACAGATGTCGTGTTTGTTGTAGCGCCAAGAATTAATGCGGCTGGACGAATGAAACACGGAAATTATGCAGTGACTTTATTGACTGAAACTGATGAATTTCTAGTTGAAGCATATGCTAAAGAGATTAATACATTTAATCTCGATAGACGTGAAGCCGATAAAAGAATTACTCAAGAAGCGCTGATTCAAATAGAAGATAATAATGAAAACGATAGGTTAACAACAGTGGTTTATGACAAATCTTGGCATAAAGGTGTGATTGGTATTGTGGCTTCTAGATTAACTGAAACCTATTACAGACCTACATTAGTATTTACCAAAAGTGGTCAAAGGCTTGCTGCTTCGGCACGATCTATAAAAGGCTTTGATGTGTATAATGCTTTGGATGCTTGTAGTGAGCATATTGAACAATTTGGCGGACACAAATATGCTGCTGGTTTAACATTGAAAGAAGAAAACTATCAGGCTTTTAAACAAGCTTTTGAAAATGAGGTTTCTAAAACAATAGATAGAAATTTACTTACTCCAGAAATACAAATTGATGCACAAATTGAACTGTTTGATATTACACCGAAATTTTATAGAATCATTCGTCAGTTTGCACCTTTTGGACCAGGTAACATGACACCAATATTTATGACTGAAAACCTCAAAGATACTGGTTATGGAAAATGTGTTGGAGAAGATGAAAAACATCTACGAATAACTGCCACACAAGGACACCAAAAAATAGTATCTATTGGATTTAATTTAGGCAATAAACTAGACCTTATCAAAGATAGAAAACCGTTTAATGCAGTGTATTCTATTGATGAAAACCACTGGCAAGGCAATGTCAGTTTACAATTAAAAATACGTGATATTAAACCATAATATTGCAGTTTGTAAGACGTTACTTTAATATGAAATTAACCACATCGATTTTTTTTTCTTGTATTCTAAAGTTTGCTTTGGCTCAAAACCTAGTATTGAATCCTAGTTTTGAAGAGTATATCTCTTGTCCAGAAAGTATCGGGCAGTTTAACTATTCAGTTAAAGATTGGTCGACACCTAATTTCTCAAGCACTGATTATTTCAACACTTGTAGTGAAGGTGTTGGAGCCATAAATTATAATGGTCAACAAACGCCAAGAACGGGAAAAGGATACTCAGGTATTTATGTGTATTCTGATAAAAATTACAGAGAGTACATTCAAGGCGAACTGTCTCAAACTCTAGAAAAAGGTAAAACATACCTCGTTTCTTTTTTTATTAGTTTAGCAGATGAATCTTCATATGCTTTAAATGATATTAATATTCTCTTTTCTGAAGAAAAATTAAAGGTAAGCTTTAAGTCAAGTAATATTGAAAAGACTATCAAGCCGAAAAAAATCACTAATAAAGCATTTGAATTGTTTTCAAATTCTGTCAAGCAATTTTATAACAAGAAAGAGGATTGGACAAGAGTTTCATTTGAGTTTACGTCAAAAGGATATGAAAATTATTTTTCAATAGGGAACTTCAGTAATAACTTAAAAACAAGAAAACAGACAGTGCTTTCTCAAAGTCCTTATTATTTTTCCTATTATTATATAGATGATGTTAGTGTTGAGTTAGCTGAAAAAGAACATATAATAACGACTGATTTAATTTCAGAAACACCCAAAATAAAACCAAATGAAATTTATACATTCAAAAGCCTAGTATTCGATTTTGACAAAACGGAATTATTAGAGAATTCAATAGAGGAGTTAAATCAGTTGTATAATTATCTTGCCGAAAACCCTACTTTAACAGCTGAAATCTATGGTCATACAGATACTATTGGCTCAGGTTCTAGAAATAGAGAATTATCAGAACAACGCGCAAGAGCTGTCGCAGATTATTTAATTTTGAAAGGTCTAAATAAGTCTAGAATAACATCTTTTGGGCTTGGAAGTTCTCAACCCATTTCAAGTAATAAAACAGAAGCGGGAAGACAGGAAAATAGACGCGTTGAGTTTAAATTAATAATGAACTAACTTTTGGCAAAACAAGATCCATATGCTGCATTGCGTTATCGAGAATTCAATATTTTTATATTAGTTCGTTTTGCTCTAGTATTTGCTTGGTCCATGCAATTTGTTATTATAGAATGGCAAGTTTATGCGCTAACAAAAGATCCTCTATACATAGGCTTAATTGGTTTAATGGAAATTATTCCAGCCCTTGGCATGGCCTTGTTTGCTGGACATATTGTTGATCAAAAAGAAAAAAGAAACCTACTTGCGGTTTGTATTGCTTTGTTTTCAATTATTAGTTTTGGCATGTTTTGGATTACCTCTCCAGAAATCACAGAATCATGGTCTGTAAATCAAATCTTGTATTGCATTTATGCGTTAGTGTTTTTTGGAGGCTTATTGCGTTCTTTTTTTGGACCATCAATATTTTCAATAGTTGCACTTATTGTTCCGAAGAAAATTTACCCAAACGCTGCCACATGGAATAGTTCTACATGGCAAATGGCTCGTGTATTAGGTGTTACTTTTGCTGGGTTTTCTATAGGATGGCTTGGCGAAAACGACCAAATGGGAGTACATTGGTCACTTTGTATTGTGTTTGTATTGGTAATGTTTTCATTAGTGATGCTATTTCAAATCAAAAAGAAGCCTATTCTTAATCCGAATATCGGAGAACCTGTTATTCAAAGTTTAAAAGAAGGCGTCAATTTTGTATTTAAAACCAAAGCTATATTAGGAGCTTTAACTTTAGATATGATTTCTGTACTATTTGGAGGAGCAATTGCTTTAGCAGCCGTGTTTGCAACCGACATCTTAAATGTAGGTTCTGAAGGTTTTGGGATTCTTGTAGCTGCTCCAAATGTAGGTTCATTTTTAACAATGTTAGTCACTGCGTATATTCCTATAGTTAGAAAAGCTGGATTGAAGTTACTCGTTGCTGTCTTCGGATTTGGACTAAGTATTATTGCTTTTGGGTTATCTTCTGTGTTTTGGATTTCAGTTATAGCCTTATTCTTTAGTGGAGTATTTGACGGTGTGTCTATGGTCATTCGTCAAACTATTCTTCAGTTGAAAACACCAGACCATATGCGCGGACGTGTATCCTCTGTGAATTCTATGTTTGTTGGATCTTCTAATGAATTAGGCGCATTCGAAAGTGGCTTGACAGCTAAATTAATGGGAACTGCAACAGCAGTAGTATTTGGTGGCACAATGACTTTAATTACTGTAATTTCAACAGCCTTTGTGTCTCCAACTTTTAGAAAGTTAGATTTAACTGAAGATATGCAAGCGCATGATGAGGAAAGTAAGTAGTTATTTGTAAGTCTTTAACTCAAAATCTTTTCCATCAAAAACACCATAAGTATAATATTGAATCCAGTCACCTAGATTGACATATTTAGAATTACCTTCTAAATCTACAGTCATAGGTAAATGACGATGACCATACACGAAAAAATCACGATGAGCTTCTTTTAATTTTGAATTACTGTATTGAATCAACCATTCTTTATCTGCTCCTAAGTATGTTGCATCATGTTCTCCAGAAATCAACTTGTTTTTAACAGAAAGGTATTGGGCAATTTTCATCCCAATATCTGGATGCAACCACTTGAATAGGAATTTAAAAAACGGGTTTGTAAATACCTTCTTCATACGTTTATAGCCTTTATCAAAAGGACCTAAACCATCGCCATGAGCAATGTAAAAAGAGGTATCGTTGAAAATAAACTCTTTAGGTTTATGAAACACTGGGATATTGAGTTCGTTTTCAAAATAACCATTCATCCAAAGATCATGATTACCAACAAAGAAATAAACCGGAATTCCAGAATCACTAATTTCAGCAAGTTTTCCTAAGGTTCTAACAAATCCTTTTGGGACGACAGTTCTGTATTCAAACCAAAAATCAAATAAATCACCAAGTAAGAAAATAGCAGCAGCATCTTTTTTAATCTCGTCTAACCAAGCCACAAACTTTTTTTCACGAGGTAAAGAAGCTTCCGCTGTTGGCGCTCCCAAATGATTGTCAGATGCAAAGTAAATTGATTTGCCTTCTGGAACTTTTATGTGTGTTGGTTTAATCATTATCTGAAGCGTACCACTGAGCATAAGAGGTCGCTGTTTCTTGTAATTTTAAAGAGTGTAATTTGATGTTATCTGGCAATCGTTTTTTTATTTTTTCGGCAAAGTCTATTACCATCATTTCACTGGTAGGCTGATAATCGACTAATAAAACGTTATGATCTCTTTGTTTTAATTCTTTTGCAAGCTCAACATGAGGTGTGTTTTTATTAAACACTGTTGCGTGATCAAAGACGTCTACAATGTCTTCTTTTACGATTTTCTTCAAATCACTAAAATCGATAACCATTCCAAATTTCACATGTGTATTGTCAGAAATAGGCTGTCCGATAACAGTTACATCAAGTCTGTAACTATGACCATGGACATTTTTACATTTTCCATCATAGCCATATAAGGCATGACCTGTTTCGAAAGAAAACTGTTTGGTAATACGAATATTGCTCATTAGCGTCTTTTGTTTCGATTAATGAAATATACAACAACGAGTACGATTCCTAAAATAAGGAATAAACCACTTCCGCTTAAAAATGACATGATGTCCATAGGTTATTTTTTAGATTTATTTTTAAAATACCTAAATATGAAAAAGGCAAAGATTAAGATAATGACATAAGGTAAGTTTTGACCAATAGCATAACCGATATCATAACCTGAATCGTAAGATTCTGAATTTTGAACTACAAATATCAAAACCGCATTCATGTTTAAGTAAATTTATAGTTCAAAGTTACGTCTTTTGTGAAAGCGATAAAAATTGTTGTCTGAATTTTATGATTAAAGGTACACCTCGTGCAATTATCCATAAGGTTAAAGCAATAAACACGGCATATAACTTTAGGTTATAACTGTCAAGTAAAAATAATACCGGAATAAAAACCAAACTTGTAGACAATAAAAGCAGGTTTCTCAGAATTTTCATTTTACCCATGCCTTTAAACATACCATCAAAAATAAAGGCTAAAGCACAAAGTGGTTGCATTGCTAATACAATCCAAAAGACTTTATTAAATTCATTGAGCACTAAAACATCTTCAGTAAAAATAGAACCAATAAAATTATAAGAAATAAAACCAAAACATGCTAAAATAATACCAACACCAATACCACATTTAATTAAGAAGTTACTTAGCAGAAAGAGTGACTTATAGTTTTTAGCACCTAGATATTTTCCAGATAAAATATTACCAGCACTCGCATAACCATCAATAATAAATGCACCTAAAAACCAAAGATTAATTGCAATGGTGTAAGCTGCAATATATTCGGTGCCATAAGAGGTCGCAAAACGTGTGGCGAAATATAACGTAGCATTAAGAGCTAACGTTCGGACAAATAAATTAAGAATCATCACGATGAAATTTTTAATTTCAGGATTAAACGGAAATTTTAATTTCAGTGAGATTTCTGTTTTTTTTAATAAAAAGTAAGCAGAACTTAATGCCATTACTATTTGAGCGATAACACTAGCGTAAGCAGCTCCCTTGATATGCATTGGATTGATAAATCCGTCAACACCATACACCAAGGCAAAATCTAAAATAATATTAACAATGGTTCCAATGATGGCAATAATCATTGGGTAGAATGTGTTTTGTAGTCCTCTAAATGTTCCAAAAACCGCAATAGTGAATAAGGTAAATGGGAAACCAAAAACGCGAATATGATAATAATCGACGCTGTATTCTAAAATAAGATTAGAGGCATTATAGAGTTTAAATATTTGAGCAGCAAATGGCCAAGTGAATATTATAATTAGGATACTAATTGAAGTAATAATAAAAATGGCTTGAGCAGGTAAGTTTTTGACCTGTTCTAATTTGTTAGCGCCAAGATGTTGAGATACAATTGAAGAAATAGTGCTTCTAGTTTGTCCTAAAACCCAAATAAGCATTGAGATAAATGTGCCGACAATACCAACAGCTGCTAGTGATTCTGCAGCATTTAAGTCTACATTTCCAATAATTGCTGTATCTGTTAAAGACAAAATGGGTTCTGCTACACCTGAGATTAATGCTGGAATAGCGAGTTTGTTAATGTTCTTTAATGTGATGTCTGTTTTCAAATGACTAATTCATAACAATAAAAAGGATGTTCACTTTGCTTCGGAAAATAAATATTACCTAAGCGTTTGTATCCTCGAAGTTCGTAAAATTTTTGATTTCTTTTGTTTTCTGAAAAAGTATCCAATCTAACAGATGTATAATTGTTTTCTTTTGCATAGGCTTCAGCGTAAGCCATTAATTCTTGTGCATAACCCTTACCTTGGAATTCTGGATTTACTGCTAAACGATGAATATAAATATTATGATTATTTGTTGTTAGCCATTGTATTGGAATATATTCCGCATCCATAACCGTTGAAATGACAATACAGCCAATAACGGTGTTTTCAACTTCTAAAACATGAAGTTCATTTCGTTTTACATCTTGTTCAAAAGCAGCTTTAGTAGGATAATATTCATTCCACTGATATATGTTTTGAAAGACCATAAACTTTGCACATAATTTCGTGATATGCAGAATATTATCAATATCGTCTTGAGTTGCTTTTCGAATCATTTTTAATACCTATCTTTGCAAAAAATTTATACAAAGTTACTTTTAAATATTTAGTTATGAAGTCTATTTTAGTTCCAGTTGGTTCATCGAAAAATGCCGTTAGTCATTTACAATATGCAGTTGATTTTGCAAAAGCGTTTGGCGCAAAGCTTTATGCAGTTCAGGTTTATAATGTTGATACAAAAGCCGGAACAATGATGAAAGTTGATGAGATGATTGAACGCGAAAGCTTAGGGTTTCTAAAAAGTCATGTAAATAAAATCAACCAAAGAGATGTTGAAATTATTTTGAAAACATTCAAAGGTCAACTTTCTGACACATTAGAACTTGCGTGCCAATCATTAGATGTCGATTTAATAATTTTGGAACCTAGAACGACGTCAATTAAAGATGAAGTATATTTAGGAAAAACATCAGGCAAGATTATTAAACAAACTAATATTCCTGCATTGATTGTTCCTGAGGGCTATGTTTACAAACCGATTGTGAAAATCTTATTAGCCATGAAGTCGGCTATTATTAAAAAAGAGGATGCGTTAATCCCTTTAATGGCAATAAAAGATAAATACAAAGCTGTTTTGAATTTATTATTGGTGAAAACAACATATTACAATGATGGAGATTTAAATGTAAGTGATGATTTAGCGAAACATATAACAAATACGACTACTAGCGAAAACGCAACAACGTATCAAGGTGTTTTGGAACATTACAGAGATAACAACCCAGATTTACTTTGTGTGGTTAGACGTAAGCGAGGATTTTTTACCAAGAAATGGGAAAAAAGCACCATTCTTAAAAAAGATTTCAGCAGTAAATTACCTGTATTAGTGTTGAGAGGATTGAAATAATCCTCAATAGGTATTATTTATAAAACGGATACTTTTTTCTACGACCAGTTTCAAGTTTTCAGGAAGTTTTTCACATTCCCAAGGATGCGTTGCGTCAAAGACATGGTTTGAGTCTTCAATTTCAAAAACCTTACTTTGATTACTCCATGAATGTAAGCTTTCAGCTTCAGTATATTTTACAGAAGTATCACCTTTTGCATGAATGATTAAATATGGAATATTTATGCTTTCTGCAGCATGTTTAATGTTTAATCTTTTTTGATTGGCTTTAAAATCCTCAAAAAACTGATAATAATGAGGCATTTGTTGTTTTGTTCTTCCATTTAAAACATATGTAACACCTTCTTTTTTCCATTTTAACACCTCTTCAGAAGAGCCAAACCTAGAATTAAAATCACTTACACTTGCCCAAGTGATTAGTTTTGTAATTCTTTGATCTTCCGAAGCTTTTAGAATTGAAATTCCACCACCACGTGAATGACCTATAAGTGTAATATTATTAACATCAATATTGATTTTATACTTAAAACTTTCAGAACAAACCAAGTCTAGTATATCCTTTAAATCATTGAGTTCTTTTGTGTAGTTGTTTTCTGCAAAGGCTTCTAAATCTGGAAAATCTATTGGATTTTCAACAGTTCCACCATTATGAGAGAAATTAAACTTAATGAAAAACAAATCATGGTCACTAAATGTTTTAGCGACTAAATCCCATGCTCCCCAATCTTTAAAACCTTTATAGCCATGACAAAAAATAACAAGTGGTTTTTTAATGGCATTAGTGCTGTAGAATGCGTCCCAAACGATGGGTTTGTTGTTTTCTCTGTCCAGTATTTGATTTTTTAAAATCATTAAGAGACTTCCTTTTCAATAAAATTAATATTAGGATTACATATTTCGAAAATGAGTTTTTTCAACTCTACTTCAAAGGCAATTAAAGTCTCTTCCGTTATAAGATTATCTTTTGTTCGGGTTCTTTGAGATTCCTTTTTACCAAATTTAATAAATCCAGAATTCAATTTTTTAAATGATATAATACCAGCTTCAACAGGTAAGTTTATTTTTTCCTGTTTGAACATCATATAAGTATACATTAAGATTTGAAAACTTTTACTGTATTTATCATAATCTGTTGTGATGTCTTCCCAATTTACAATTTCTACTTTATTTTGTTCAACACGACCACTCTTGTAATCAATAATTCTAATTACACCATCAAAGTTGTCTACTCTATCGACTTTACCAGTTAGAGTAACAGGAAAATCTAAACCATCAACATCTATTGAGACTTCGTTTTTAGTTTCAATAGCTAAGATTTTTATCACGTGTCCTTCTTTTAATGCATTACTTTCAAGCGTCAAAAAATTTGAAATATAATGCTTCGCTATTTCATATATTATTAGATTTTTTCCTTTAGTAATATCACCTTGTTTGTATTCTGTTTTAAAATGATGGCTAACCGTAGTTTCAATTTTACCTTTCATTTTAGCAATCAACTCAGAGGTTAGATTTTTTCCTTCAAGTGGTTTATAAAAATCTTCAAGTGTATTATGTATTATGGTTCCTAAAGTATTTAAAGCTACATTCTCTTCAACCTCTTCATATTGTTTTATTCCTAATACTTTTTCAAAATAAAACACTATCGGATTTCTAATGTAATTTGTAAGAGATGATGGTGAAAATCCAGATTTAGAATAATTTTTTAAAGCATTAATAATTGCTGAAGATTTTGAGACTTCTATTAAATTTTGCTCAGTGATAGGTACTTTTGGAGAAACAACATAATGATTAACATCATGAGATTCATCAATTTCTAATTGTGTTATAAATCGACTTTTTTCTCCTCCATTTAGCACATCAGGTTCTGTATTATATATAATATGAACGTTCTTAGCGCGTTGAAGTAGCCTATAAAAATGATATGTGTATACAGCGTCCTTTTCTTTATAAGTAGGCATTTTGTTTTCGAGCTTCACATCAAAAGGAATGAAAGAATTATTACTTTTTCCTGCAGGTAATATACCTTCGTTAACAGATGTTATAATCACAGTTTCAAAATCAAGAACTCTAGACTCTAACATTCCCATAATTTGTAAACCCTTAAGAGGTTCGCCTTTAAAATCTAAGGTTTCACTCTTTAATAATTCTTTATATAAGCCAAAAAGAATAGTTATGGAGTTGATATATGCATAGTTTTTGTTAAGCGTCTTTAATTCATTAAAAACCCTATTAAAACGATATAAATATTCTAAAGCTAATAGGTTGTTTTGCTTATTTATATTTAATGACTCCTTTATTTTTATAATCAATTGAGAACAAACTTCTAATGCAACACCTGAATTGTTTTTCCACGAACCAAATAACAAATCTACAACCTCAGATGAATTTTGCGCAAGTGTTTTAAGTTTATCTATTGTGATATAGCTAATATTATTTTGTTGAATTTCATAAATAATATGATCTGAAATGTTTGTGCCTTTGGAGTTGAAAAGTGGTTTTATAAATTGATTTGATAAAATTGAAATCACATCTCTATAATAAATAGTTTCAGCTTCCGATTTGTGTAACCTAAAGAGGTTTTCAAATAAAGACGACATAGGGATACTATTTAACGGCAAACCCATTGTGATATTTATAGGGCCAATACCTTCAGGGATAGAGTTTAGTAGTGGAATTAATAAAGATTCATCTCCCAAAACAACAGCAGTATGTTCTAAAGATTTGCTTTTGTTTTTTAAATCTAAAAGTAACTCACCTACATATTTAATCTGACCAATGTTTTTTGGAGTACCAATACAGTTGATGTTTTTTTCTGTTTTGTAATGTTTAGATTCCCAGTTAAAAGGTTCTTTTTCAAAATAATGCCATTCATTCTTATGAGCTCTGATAAACAAACCTGCATCATGTATTTTGTCTTCAACAAAAGACTTATCTATATCCCAGTAAATATTTGCTTTGTTTTGTTGTAAGAACTCTTGTATTATAATTTCTTCAGCTTTATTCAGTGCATTAAACCCAACAAACACATAGGTTTCATTTTGATGCAAAGCTATAAACTGCTCAAGATTCTCAACAGCTTCTTTAT
Source organism: Psychroserpens sp. (assembly GCF_045105015.1). GTDB lineage: Bacteria > Bacteroidota > Bacteroidia > Flavobacteriales > Flavobacteriaceae > Psychroserpens. Next base: position 2,112 of record NZ_JBGCCX010000147.1, on the reverse strand, counting down.
AAACTAAACCTTGATACCCTTTTTTGCTTTCAATTAGTTGATGGTTTAATTCGGTATAGTAGATTTTTAATCGATTCCAGAACGCGAGATAATTTTTGATATATGTTGTTTGGTTTTCCTCAAGAGACCAATGTTTATGCTCTATTTCTTTGATAGCATTTAAGTAATCAAAAACTTGGTTTGGCGGCACTAGGTACCTATCAATCTCATTGAAATCTTGCAGTAGTATTTGAGCCCACTTAGAAAACGTGTCGAATGGTTCTATTAAATCTTTTGGAGTATGATTTAAATAGACTTTATAAAATTCAAATAGTAAATCAGTATTACTAGCATATGTAAGATTAGACAGGGTTTCAATAAATTCTTCTGTAGATAGAATTTTTGGAGCAAAAATAGTTTCGTTTAGTTGGGTAGAGATATGATTTTTAAGAAAAACACCTGCTCTTTTACTTGGTAATACGAATGTTAATTTTGAGAAATTAGCATTCTCGTTTTGAAGATCGTTTACAACATCGTTTAAAAAACTTATCATAGTATAAAAATAAAAAACGCTCCGAATTTCGGAGCGTTTTTTAAAACTTATTACGATGTTTAGTAAAACTTATTTTTTAAGTTTTACTTCAACACGTCTGTTGTTAGCTTTTCCAGCTCTAGTTTTGTTTGAATCAATAGGATAATCTTCTCCAAATCCTGAAGCAGATAATCTATCAGCAGCAATTCCATTTGCGATTAAATAATCTCTAACAGCATTTGCTCTTCTTTCAGATAACAATTGATTAGATTTTTTAGCACCATCACTATCAGTATGACCTTCTATAGAGAAGCTTGCTTCTGGGTACTCTTTAAAGATAGCAGTCATAGCTTCTAATACAGGAGCTGTTTCAGATTTAAATGAAGCTCTACCTGAATTAAATAAGATAGTTCTTGCATAGCTATTTAATTGCTCCATAACTTCAGCAGTAGGGTTAATTTCTGGGCAACCATTGTTAGCTACAGTTCCTGCTTCATTAGGACACTTATCATCTTTGTCTAATACACCATCGTTATCAGCATCTGGCCAAGGACATCCTTTGTTAGCAGAAGGACCTGCTTCGTTAGGACAATCATCAGCATTATCAGCTACACCGTCATTATCAGCATCTGGACAACCGTTAAGAGCTGCAAGACCTGCTTCGTTAGGACAATCATCAGCATTATCAGCTACACCGTCACCATCAGAATCTGGACAACCATTAAATTCAGCTAAACCAGCTTCATTTGGACAATCATCTTTTGAATCTTCAATACCATCGTTATCAGAATCTGGACAACCATTGAATGCTTCTAAACCAGGAACATCTGGACAAGCATCGTTTTTGTCATATATACCATCAGAGTCAGTGTCTTTTCCACCAAATCTAACTGATAAAGATACTGAATGTTGGAAGTGATCTTCTAAATAATCTTCAAAAGCGCTTTTGAATGTAGACTGAGCAGTTACACCAATGTTTTCGCTAAACCAGTAAGTAAGACCTACATTACCATTTAAAGTTCCAGCTCCGATATCATCTACCCAAGTGTAACCACCACCAATACCTAATACTGGATCTATTTTGTTAGACTTAATAAGCTTCATGAAACTGTAAGTAACAGTACCATCTAAAGCGTAGTAAGATAAATCGTTAGCTCTAGCATCACCAAATTTATCAATTTCGTTCAGTGAACCTGCTGCTGTAATACTAAAACCTTCATTAATGTATCTAGAAACAGATACCGTTGATAAAGATGGAAGGATATTCCAGTGATCATTTGCGTTGAAATATTCGTCAAGAAAGTCTCCTCTTGGAGCATCTTCTCCAACAGGGTAAAGGTCAACTGCATTTACACCAATACTAATTCTCCAAGGGTTGTTTTCATCTTGTGCATTAGCATTGAAGCTTAAAGCAAGCAACAAAACGAAAAATAATCTGCTAAGATTTTTCATATTCTAAATAATTTAAATTTTAAGTGTTATAAGTGTTAATTCTAGGCAAAAGTAAGTTGTTAAATTTTATTAACAAAGACAAATATATAAAAATATTGATTAGTTGCATTAAATTTAGGGAGTTTGGACTCAATTTAAATAATATTTAG
>NZ_JBGCCX010000146.1:0-38901 GCF_045105015.1 Psychroserpens sp. | reverse complement strand
AACAATGCTTTATACCCTTTACCTTCAAGTCCTAACAACTCTAAGGCTAAAGATCTAGCTTTTTCCATAACATCAACAAAAGGTTTGCTTCTGTGAGAAATTTCTAAAAGTGATAAACCGTTGTCAAAATTTATAATTGCTTCAGAAGCCTTTTGAAGTACTTCTCCAGGAAGAATACAAGGTCCTGCACTAAAATTATGTCTTTTCATTTGTTTGATATTTAAGTTCCGAGTACACGAAAAATATAGTTCATGATTTAATACTAACAAAGGTCTCAAATTCTTACAAAAGAAGCTTGATTTATATGATTAATTATTAACAGATTGTCAACGAAAACGAAATTGTATCGACACCATCAGCATAATCCCATAAATTAGGCAACTGTGTTTGACCGAATTTAATTTCATCGTCAATAAAATCATTTGAAACAATACATTGTATCTGATTTTTTTTCTCTTCAAGTGTAGCTTTCAATGAGTTTATTGAATCGTAATTTTCAAAGAAAATTGTTGCTATTGGTGATGAATAGCTTTCATCTTCTTTTAGCATCAAAAAACCATTTTCAAGCATATCAAATTCACTCATTAAATATACGGCCTTATTATAGTCGTAATTATTGGCATATTTAGCTTCATTAATAATAGGATGCCAATCATACATTGCTTTAAAGAAACCATCAAAATCATAATTCTTTGGAACAAATAGTTTTGATACATTTCTGCAGCCCAAACCATAATATCTAAATATATCTTCAGATAATCCTTTTAATTGATCTTCAGATTCATCACCAGTAAGAACAGCAATAGAATTTCTGTTTTTTCTAATGATTGAAGGTTTAGTCTTAAAGTAGTATTCAAAATATCGTGCTGTATTATCACTTCCAGTTGCTATAACAGCATCATAGTCATCTAGTTTGGCATCTGTAAAACGAATTCGATTTTTAAATTCTGGCTCAATATGCTCTAAATATTTCGAAAGAAATGGTAGTAAGTGTTTATCGTTTGAAGACTGTTTTACTAATACTTTCTGACCAGAGATTAAAACACTTAAGAAATCATGAAAACCAACAAGAGGAATATTGCCAGCCATAATTATAGCAATTGTTTTTAAATTTTCATTTTTAAATGTATACTTTGACATCCAAGTCTTAATATTACTATCGGTCAATTGATTAGACCAACCATTTATAGCGAATTGAATATTTTCTTTTGTAAACCAACCATTATGTTCATGTGCTAATTTAATTTGATGAATAAAACCATCATAAAACAAATCATTAAAGGGAATGTTATCTTTTTTTTGAGTATTTGCATTAGCAAATTGACTTATAAATTCTCCTAATTTAATAAATGCGTTAATTCTTTGTTGTAAATCCATCTTGAGTTTGGTTAAACGATGTTTTGGCTTTATTTTTGCAATTGCAAATTTACGCAAACCGAAAAGAAAAATTACTATGGCAATTATAATAACAGACGAATGTATTAATTGTGGAGCCTGCGAGCCAGAGTGTCCGAATACTGCAATATATGAAGGAGCTGATGATTGGAGATACAAAGACGGAACAAGTTTAACAGGAACTATTGTATTACCAAATGGAAAAGAAGTTGATGCAGAAGAAACCCAAGAACCTATTAGTGATGAAGTATATTATATAGCTCCAGATAAATGTACAGAATGTATGGGCTTTCATGAAGAACCTCAATGTGCTGCTGTTTGTCCAGTAGACTGCTGCGTTCCTGATGAAGACAATGTAGAAACAGAAGATGAGCTTTTAGGAAAACAGCGTTTTATGCATCCTGACGGTTAGTAAACAATAACTATTAACAAAAAATCCCAAGCCAAGACTTGGGATTTTTTGTATTCAATATTTTGTTATTTAATTACTGTAAATCAGACATTTCAAACACTAAAAATTGCATCACTCTTTCAACTTGAGTAATATCTTCAATATCGCTATTTTCTGTATGAAATGATGAATATAACACACCTCCTTCACCATGTAAGAATGTAAATGCTAGATCTTTATTTTCTGATATTTCTGTATTAGTATCATCTAGATAAGTCACAGGTCCATTTAACCAAGAAATCGTGGTTGCACTATCGTAAGAATCAATTACTTGCCATGAAAATAAAAAGTCATCAATTTCGATTGTGTCATCGATAGATATATTATAGTTTAACAATAACCAATCGCTTAAACCATTGTCTAATATGTTAGCAACAGTAGAGGTAGAGGTGCCACTTTTTTCAGGCGTGTAAGGTGATAAATAATCAACACCAGAATTCGTAATTGCATCTAAATAACTTGCAGCCCAATCAGTAGCATACAAGATTCCTCCATTGGCCACATACGTTTCTAGAGCAGATGAATTATCTGTGTAAGATTCACTCAATCCACAGTTTAAGAAAATGATATCGTAAGATCCAAGTAACGCGTCATCATTCAAAAGGTCTTCAAAATCAAAATTTACATTAGAAGCTAGCAATGGATTTGACGAATTTCTATTCAAAGCTCCATGAGAATGCTGATGATTTGTATTTTGATTAATTCCTTGTCTATCTAAAATATTTATGCCATCTACAATATCAAACAAAGGTTCTTGAGTTATAGGATTAATAAGACCAATACTATATAAGACACTTTCAATATTATCATATAAACCAGTTACTACTGCAATGTTTGGTATTGTTTCAATGTTTAAGTCCTCTAAAGAGAAATCACTTTCAACGTTAATATTTCTCTCAGTTTTAAATAATCCTTTATTTAAAATTAGAGTATAGTCGCCTCTCTCAACAGATAAAGTATAATTACCTTGAACATCTGTTCTAGTCTCAGACTTTAACTCGTTATTTTGATAAACAGCAATTCGTGCATTTGAAATTGGATCAACGCCGTTCGGTGCTAGGAATTTACCTGAAATATTAAATTCGTTATTTGAGTCGTTATTGTCTTCTTTGCTACATGCAAATAATGTTAGTGCAATAAGTAAGGATAATAGAAATGATTTCATAATGGTTGATTTTTTTAGAGTTCTATAATTATAACAGCTTAGAATTTAAAACTCCTACCTGTATTCTTTATTTAGTATATTTATCCTCAGGTATTTAGATAAAAAAGACACCTTGTATCAGTTCAAATACCAATACAAAGTGCCCTCTGCAATCAACTAAAATAATCTTAAATATTTATCTATGTTTAGATTGTTCTGTCATAACTTTTATAACTTCTTTACTAAAAGAGCGCTTGTCATTTTTTTCATTTAATTTCGATTCTACATAGTCTTTCTTTTGTTTAATTAGCGACTGTAATTTTGAGTAGTTTTCTTTTCTTTGATTTGACAGCTCTCTAATCTTTGACTCAATTTGAGATTTGCTCAAGTTCTTCAGCTCTTTTGGGAGTTCTTCATATTTAATTTTATCTAATCGTAACTTTCCTTCATCAAAATCATTTATGATTTCGTTAGTTCCATAAGCCCCTTTTTTTCCAACTTTACTATTTTTATATTCAGCTCTTGAGCTATTAGCTGTAACAGATCCATCATCATAAACTCTCATAGATTTTTCTTTCTTGCTATAATTGTATTCACGCTCTTCTAAAGACCCATAATACATTCTGGAGTCGTCAATCTCTTTTGAAACCTCATTGATTTGAGAATCGTAAGGTGTAGCTATTGTAAAATCTTGAGCGTCTTGATCTAATTTAAGATAAGCGCCATTTGTGCATTGAGACATTCGTTTAAAATGTACAATAGCTTCTGTACAACTTTCACCTAGTTTAATCGTGTTGATTGTGATGCCTTTTTCCGCTGCAAGTTTACAGCTTTCCGTATATTTTACATCATCTGAGTAATCCATATGTGGAGGACAATCACCAACAACAAAAATTGTTTTGTAGGTGTTCTTATCTGAAGACCAATTCATGTTAATTACTGATTCATATAATGCTTGATTAACACTTTCAGGAGAATCACCACCTCCATCAGCTTGTATTTTTAGTAAGTCAGCATAAACCTCATCTAGATCTATACTCATCGGAATTTGCTTTGTAACAAATACATCGCCTCGATCTCTATAAAAAACCATTCCCATTTTTAAGGTATCAATCTCATCTTGTTGTGCTAAATCGGAAACTATATCCCAAATTTTTTCTTTAGCAGTTCCTATGAGTCCGCCCATACTACCAGTAGCATCTAGACAAAACACAATTTCAGTGTTATTAGAAACGTTTTGAATTTCGTCAGTATCTCGTTCAATAATTTGAACAGATTGAGCGATTGTTTTGTTAGAAATTAAGGGTTTATCATTTGCTTTTTTACAATTTAAAAGTAATAATGATAAAATGATAAAGGCGATTTTATTTGTCATGATCTTAAAGTTTTGAATAAATGTAAACCTGTATCACTAGATATTATATCGTAAACTAGTAAACGGTTATATTGATTTAGTAAAAGCCCTTTTTTAATGAGTAAACGTACTTTACTCAAAAATCAATTAAAAAACAGATAATCAAATCATTTTTTTGTTCTAATTAATTACATTTGCAATCGCAAAATTACTATTTATGAAAGCTGGAATTGTAGGATTACCAAACGTAGGAAAATCAACATTATTTAACTGTTTATCTAATGCGAAAGCTCAAAGTGCAAACTTTCCGTTTTGTACTATTGAACCAAATATTGGAGTGGTTAACGTGCCTGATCCAAGACTAGAGAAATTAGAATCACTAGTTAATCCTGAAAAGGTTATTCCTGCAACTGTAGAGATTGTTGACATTGCTGGACTCGTAAAAGGCGCTAGTAAAGGTGAAGGTTTAGGTAATCAATTCCTTGGAAATATTCGTGAGACAGATGCAATTCTTCATGTATTGCGTTGTTTCGATAATGATAATATTGTTCATGTTGATGGTAGTATCGATCCAATTCGTGATAAGGAAACTATCGACATGGAATTACAGCTTAAAGATTTAGAAACGGTTGAAAAAAAATTAGATAAAGTTAAGCGTGCAGCTAAAACAGGAAATAAAGACGCTCAAAAAGAAGAAGCAGTTTTATTGAAATTAAAGGAAGGTTTAGAAGCTGGTAAATCCGTTCGAGCTATTGAATTTAGCCCAGAAGATGAGGAAGATTTTGTGAAGCCTGCTCAACTAATCACTGCTAAACCTGTCATGTATGTTTGTAATGTTGATGAAGGAAGCGCAGTTTCAGGAAATGCTTATGTTGAAAAAGTAAAAGAGACGGTTAAAGATGAAAATGCAGAAGTATTAGTTTTAGCCGTTGGAACAGAAGCCGATATTAATGAATTAGATGATTATGAAGAGCGTCAAATGTTTCTTCAAGATATTGGTTTAGAAGAACCTGGTTCAGCAAAACTAATTAGATCAGCATATAAATTATTAAATCAGCAGACGTATTTTACGGCAGGAGTTAAAGAAGTTAGAGCTTGGACAGTCAATGTTGGAGCTACTGGTCCACAAGCAGCAGGTGTGATTCACACCGATTTTGAAAAAGGATTTATTAGAGCTGAAGTTATTGCCTATGACGATTACATCTCTTTCGGAAGTGAGGCTAAAGTGAAAGAAGCTGGTAAAATGCGTGTTGAAGGCAAGAATTATATCGTTAAAGATGGTGATGTCATGCACTTCTTGTTTAATGTTTAATGCTATTAAACCTTAAAAGTTTATTTAAAACTTTAAGATTTATCTTTTTTTGATAAAAACCACAATGTTCTCAACAATATTGGGCTTTTATTGTTAATTACTTTGTGGACTCCCTATTTTATTTTTTACAACGTTGCCTTATATTAGCGTTCTATCTAATTTTTTCACTTATTTATGTCTCAAGAAACCAAATATACCGAAGATAACATACGTTCGCTCGATTGGAAAGAACACATTCGAATGCGTCCTGGTATGTATATTGGTAAACTTGGTGATGGTTCATCTCCAGATGATGGTATATATATCTTACTTAAAGAGGTTTTAGATAATTCCATTGATGAATATGTCATGGGAGCTGGTAAAACTATTGAAATTTCAATTCATGGTAATAAAGTTATTGTTAGAGATTATGGTCGAGGAATTCCGTTAGGTAAAGTTGTAGACGTAGTGTCTAAAATGAATACTGGTGGTAAATATGATTCTCGAGCTTTTAAGAAATCTGTAGGATTAAATGGTGTTGGTACAAAAGCTGTAAATGCATTATCTAATTATTTTAGAGTTGAATCTACTCGTGATGGGAAATCTGCTTCTGCAGAGTTTGAACAAGGAAATCTCACAAATGAAAATTTATTAGACGATACCTCACGAAGAAAAGGAACTAAAGTGTCTTTTATTCCGGATGAAACAATTTTCAAGAACTATAAATACCGTAATGAGTATGTCTCAAAAATGCTCAAAAATTACGTCTATCTTAATCCTGGATTAACAATAGTTTTTAATGGTGAAAAATATTTCAGTGAAAACGGACTTAAAGATTTACTTTCAGACAATATTAATGAATCTGATCGTTTGTATGATATTATCCACCTAAAAGGCGATGATATTGAAGTTGCCTTAACGCATAGTAAAACTCAATACAGTGAAGAATATCATAGTTTTGTTAATGGACAAAACACGACGCAAGGAGGAACACATCTTGCTGCATTTCGTGAGGCGCTTGTAAAAACAATTCGTGAGTTTTACGGTAAAAACTATGAAGCATCAGATATCCGAAAATCTGTTGCGTCTGCAATATCCATAAAAGTCATGGAGCCTGTTTTTGAAAGTCAGACAAAAACAAAGTTGGGTTCTACAGACATGGGAGGTGATTTACCTACGGTAAGAACCTATATTAACGATTTTTTGAAAACCTATTTGGATAATTATCTACATAAAAATTCAGATACTGCTGAAAAAATTCAACGTAAAATCCTTCAAGCAGAGCGTGAACGTAAAGAACTTTCAGGAATACGAAAATTAGCAAAGGATAGAGCAAAAAAAGCTAACCTTCACAACAAGAAACTACGTGATTGTCGTGTGCATTTTGGTGACACTAAAAATGAACGTAATCTTGAAACAACTTTATTTATTACTGAGGGAGATTCTGCATCAGGAAGTATTACTAAGTCTAGAGATGTAAATACTCAAGCTGTTTTTAGTCTTAAAGGAAAACCTCTTAATTCATATGGCTTAAGCAAAAAGATTGTTTATGAGAATGAAGAGTTTAATTTGTTACAAGCGGCTTTAAATATTGAAGAATCCTTAGAAGATTTGCGATATAACAATATTGTTATTGCTACAGATGCAGACGTAGATGGTATGCACATTAGATTGCTTTTAATAACATTTTTTTTACAATTCTTTCCTGAAGTTATAAAAGAAGGACATTTGTATATTTTGCAAACACCTTTATTTAGAGTTCGTAATAAAAAGGAAACGATTTATTGTTATTCTGATGAAGAACGCAGAAAAGCAATAGAGAAATTAAAACCAAAACCTGAAATCACACGATTTAAAGGACTTGGTGAAATTTCTCCTGATGAGTTTGTTCATTTTATAGGCGAAGACATTCGATTAGACCCAGTAATGTTAGACAAAGACATGTCTATTGAAGAATTATTATCGTTTTACATGGGGAAAAACACACCTACACGACAAGAATTTATCATTGAAAACCTGAAAGTTGAACTAGACTTGATTGAAGACAATAATTAATATGAAGAAATGTTGTCATATTGTATTACTTGTTATGTTTAGCAGTTTATTTTTGACTGTTTCATATGCGCAAAGTAGAAAATTCAAAAATGGAAAAGTTAATGCTAGTGATTACTTTGAAGAATTAAACTTCGAATTTGAAAAAAATAAAATTATCATTCCTGTTGAAATTGAAGGGAAAACGTATCGTTTTTTAGTAGATACTGGTGCACCAAATATTATTTCTAAAGAAGTGTTTGAGTTGATTAAGCCAAAAAATGCTATGACTCTTACAGCTAGTGATGCAAATGACATTAATCAAAAACTAGATATTGTAACTGTTAAAAGTATTAAGTTAGGCACTTTAGAATTTAAAAACTTCTCTGCATTGGTTTACGATTTGAACGGTAGTGAAATTTTTAAATGCTTTGGCATAGATGGCTTCATAGGTAGCAATATGCTTCGTCATTCCATTATTCAAATTGATGCAAAGAAAAAGACATTAATAATCACCGACAGGATTAAACGATTGAATTTAGATAAGAAACAATCTAAAAAAATCAAATTAATCAATAATCAGAGTAGTCCTTATGTATGGATTAAAGTTAGCGGAAAAGATGAAGGAAAAGAATTAGTATTAATTGATACAGGAAAGGGTGGACTATACGATATATCTAAAAACAATTATAATATATTTAAAACTAAAGATATATATAATGATATAGGAACCAGTGATGGTGCCTCATCATTGAGTTTATTTGGTGAAGTCCCTATCAACAATCAAACAAGAGTTCATTTGCCAAAATTAGTGATCAATGATTTTGAAATAAAGGATATCATAACACATACTACTAAAGGTGACAAATCAAAGGTTGGTTCCCAATTATTAAATTATGGTATCATGACTATTGATTATAAAAACAAACGTTTTTATTTCAACTCAGATATGGATTCTCTTGATTCAGAAGGAGATTTTGGTTTTACACAAACAATAAAAAACAATACATTAGTTATTGGTTATGTTTGGGATAAAAACTTAAAAGATAAGATTAGTTATGGAGACGAAATACTTGCAATTAATGGAGTAGAAGTTAATAAAACGAGTATCTGTGATTATATAGTCAAAGCATCTGTTTTAAAGACTTTAGATTCTACAACTATGAAAGTTAAAAATAAAAAAGGTGAAATATTAAATTTAAGGATTGAAAGAAAACCGTTGTCATTAATTTTTAATAATTTTAATATTAACTAAAACTACCAGAAATTAAATTTATGCGTACCAATAATGCACATGTAAAAAAAATAATTGTTTCCATATATTTTATATTATTGGTGTTAGCTATTATTTTACCAATATTTATTGATTCTTTAAGACTATTTAGTGGAAATGCAACATTGAGTTCAATCTCATTTGCCGCATTATTTTTCGGATTATTTTTTCTTGTCCATTTTATTTGTAAATTTTTTGAATATGATAGTGATGGTGAAAAAGTGATTTTAACTAATAAGGGTTTATTGTTGTCAGAATATTTTAATTACAGACAACATGTTTTAGAATTTGAAAAAGAAAGTTTAATTGCTTATAGTATTAAAAACTACATTATTTACAGAACACTTGCAGTATACATAAAAAATTCACGTGGAAAAAAAAGGAAAGAGACTTTTAATATTACCTTAGTTACAAGGCGTAAGCGAAGATATATCAGACAATCTTTAAGAAAAATTGTGAAAAGCAATCAAAAAAAGGCACTTTAATTAATGAGCGACGATACTAACGACATAATAAATGAACAAGAAGATAACAATGAAACAATTACCAGGGTTACTGGTATGTATAAAGATTGGTTTCTAGATTATGCTTCGTATGTAATTCTTGAACGTGCAGTTCCAGCTATTGAAGATGGGTTTAAGCCTGTACAGCGTCGTATTATGCATTCTATGAAAGATCTCGATGATGGTCGCTACAATAAAGTTGCAAACATTGTTGGACACACCATGCAATACCATCCACATGGCGATGCAAGTATTGCAGATGCAATGGTGCAAATCGGTCAAAAAGATTTACTGATAGACACTCAAGGAAACTGGGGAAATATCCTTACAGGAGATAGAGCAGCAGCATCGCGTTATATTGAAGCACGATTGTCTAAATTTGCTTTAGACGTCGTATACAATCCTAAAATCACGGAATGGCAATCTAGTTATGATGGTCGACGTAAAGAACCTACAAACCTTCCCGTTATGTTTCCTTTATTGCTAGCGCAAGGAGGTGAAGGGATTGCAGTAGGATTATCAACCAAAATATTACCTCATAATTTCATCGAACTTATTGATGCTTCGGTGAAACATCTTAAGGGAAAACGTTTTACGATACTTCCAGATTTTCCAACTGCAGGAATTGCAGATTTCTCTAATTATAACGATGGTTTACGAGGTGGGAAAGTTAGAGTTAGAGCTAAAATTTCTCAGCTTGACAAAAACACATTAGTCATTACAGAGATTCCATTTGGTACGAATACATCATCCTTGATTGATTCAATTTTAAAAGCGAATGATAAAGGCAAAATTAAAATTAAAAAAATTGAAGATAATACTGCTGCTGATGTTGAGATTTTAGTGCATTTGCCATCAGGTATTTCTCCAGATAAAACGATTGACGCATTATATGCATTTACTAATTGTGAAACTTCTATTTCTCCATTAGGATGTGTTATTGAAGATAATAAACCATTCTTTGTAGGTGTAACAGAAATGCTTCGTCGCTCAACAGATAATACTGTTCAGTTACTTAAAAGCGAACTTGAGATTAAGCTGAACGAATTTGAAGAACAATGGCACTTTGCTTCTTTAGAGCGTATTTTTATTGAAAAACGTATTTATCGTGATATAGAAGATCAAGAAACATGGGAAGGTGTTATCAAAGCTATTGATGACGGATTAAAACCTCATATCAAGCATCTAAAACGTAAAGTTACAGAAGAGGATATAGTGCGCTTAACAGAAATACGAATCAAGCGTATTTCAAAATTTGATATTGATAAAGCGCAACAAAAAATTGAAGCTCTTGAAGATCAAATAGCAGAAGTAAAGCATCATTTAGCAAATTTAATAGATTATGCGATTGCGTTTTTCGAACGTCTTAAAAAAGAATATGGCGAAGGTCGAGAACGTAAAACAGAAATCAGAACATTTGAAGATGTCGATGCAACAAAAGTAGTGATCCGTAACACAAAACTATACGTCAATCGAGAAGAAGGATTTATAGGGACTTCCTTAAGACGTGATGAATATGTTTGTGACTGTAGTGATATTGATGATATTATCGTATTTACTAACACTGGAACAATGATGGTTACAAAAGTGGATAGTAAAACCTTTATTGGAAAAGGAATTATTCACGTGGCTGTTTTTAAGAAAAAAGATAAACGTACCATTTACAATATGATTTATCGCGATGGAAGTAAAGGTCCTACTTACATCAAACGTTTTGCTGTGACTTCTGTAACTCGTGATCGAGATTATGATATGACCAATGGAAACAAAAGCTCTAAAATTTGGTATTTTTCAGCAAATCCAAATGGTGAAGCTGAAGTGATTACGATACATTTGCGTCAGGCAGGTAGTATAAAAAAATTAAAATGGGATATTGATTTTGCAGATATTTTAATAAAAGGCCGATCTTCTAAAGGAAATTTAGTTACTAAATACGCTATAAAAAAAATCGAACTGAAAGAAAAAGGCGTGTCTACTTTAAAACCAAGAAAAATATGGTTTGATGACACAGTTCAACGTCTTAATGTTGACGGTCGAGGAGAATTAATTGGTGAGTTTAGAGGTGAAGACCGTTTGCTAATCATTACGCAATCTGGAATTGTTAAAACCATTTTACCAGAATTATCAACACATTTCGATAATAATATGATTGTGTTGGAAAAATGGATCCCCAAAAAACCTATATCTGTCATCTATTTCAATGGCGAAAAAGAATTATATTACGTTAAACGATTCTTGATTGAAACTGAAGGAAAGGAGGAATCCTTTATTTCTGATCATCCAAATTCGCAATTAGAAATTGTATCGACAGATTGGAAACCCGTTGCTGACATTGAATTTAAAAAAGAACGTGGTAAAGACAGAAAGGATAATGAAACTGTTAATCTAGAAGAGTTTATATCTATTAAGGGAATTTCTGCTCTAGGAAATCAACTTACTAAAGAAAAAATTAATCAGGTTAATCTTCTTGAACCATTACCACATGAAGCTCCCGAGGAAGTGAATGCAATTGACATTGAAGTTGTAGACGAAACCGTGGAACCTTCGGTTTCTAAAAACAATGAAACTGATGACAAATCTTCAAAAAAAGATGATGATTTAGATATAGACGATTCAGGCCAAGTGACCTTGTTTTAAATACTGTATATTTGTTAAAATGAAATTATTTTCTTTCATATTGTCTTTTATCTTTCTGTTTCAAAGTACTGGAATAAAGGCAAATGATATCATTCAATTAGATGAATTAATTGAACATGCTCAATTTCATAATCAAGAGTATGGTGATAATTTTTTTGTGTTTATTTCTAAACATTATGGTGAATTAAAGTCCGATCATAATAAAGCGCATCAGGAAGAAAAAAAAGAGCACGAACAATTGCCATTTCAACATAATATATACGTGAGTGGTATTTCTGTATTGTCACTGGTTAGCTCTCAAAAGATAGAATTAACTACATTCGAGCTTTTAGATCATAAACCCCATATTTTCTTTTATAACGAATCCTTTTCTTCAGTTTATACGCTAGACATATTGCAACCGCCAAGATTTATTTAAACCGTTTTTTATCATGTCATTTTGTAATAACAATTCTAATTGTATTGCAAAATGAACTCAAATTAACATTGCAATACAATCATTTGTAGATGTATTGTAATAAAAGCGTTTTTATCACACTATAAATCTTAATATAATGGACGTTACAAAGTTATTAAATAAACAATATAGTTTTAATAATCAGGATTTGTTCTCTGGATTACCAGATTCAGTTTACGAAATTATAAAATCAAATATGTCATCTCAAACCTTTAAAGCTGGTGAATACATTTTTAAAGAAGATGAAAAACCCACAGGTGTTTACAGAATTAAAAAGGGTAAAGTAAAAAAACTTACCCAAACAAATTTTGGAACTCAACATATTTTTTACATCTGCAAAGAATCAGAGTTTCTTGGTTATCACGCCGTTTTGAGTAAAGAATTATATCCAGATTCAGCGATAGCTATTACAGATTCTGAAATTGATTTTATTTTAGAAGCTGATTTTCTTAGGGCTGTAAATGAATCGCATGAATTGTCACAAAGACTTTTGAAAAACCTAAGTCATGAATTTAGAGTCTATATAAATGCAACAAAAATATTAGCCAAACACACTGTTAGAGAACGAGCAGCACTAAATCTTTTAATTTTAGAATCTAAATTTAAAAATGACTTAAAACAGAATACTGAAATCATAATTAATCGAGATGATTTAGCGAGTATGGTTGGTACAGCAAAAGAATCTGTTGTTAGGATGCTAAAAGATTTTAAGGAGGAAAAACTTATAACTAGTAGGCGAAGTAGTATTTTTATTGAAGACTACAATGGCCTTGTGAAAGTGGCTAATTTTAAGAAAACTAGCAATTGATAAATATCAATACAAGATTTTTTAAAAGGTGACGTTTTAATAATAAATTTACATAAATACAATTATGAAGACAATCATAAATATCACACTATCCATGCTTTTTGCTATTACATCAGTTAGTGCTCAAGAGTGGATCACCGATTTTGAAAAAGCAAAAGCAATGGCTTCGGCTGATGACAAAACAATTGTACTTGTTTTTCTATTTTCTTATTGGTGTGCACCTTGTATAAAATTAGATAAGGAAATATGGCAAACTCAAGAATTTCAAAAGTATGCTAATGACCACTTCATAATGCTTCAAGCAGATTTTCCGAAGCGCAAAAAAAATGCCCTAACTGAAGTTCAACAGCAGCATAACAATAAACTCGCTGAACAATTTAATACAAAAGGCTATTTTCCGTATGTTGTTATTTTAGATTCCGAAGGTAACCAACTTGGTTCAACTGGATATAAAAAAACAACACCTTCAGAATATATAAAACTGCTTAACTCATTCATAAAATAAAAATTTGAAAACATATAGTTTAAATTTCATCATTATTTTAATAACGCTTCAAGCTGGAGCGCAAAGCACTTATAAGCATACGTTAAAACTTATGGGAAGTCGCTTTGATATTACTGTTGTTGCAAATGATTCTACACAAGCAAATGGTTATATTAATTTGGCAATTAATGAAATTTCAAGAATAGAAAAACTAATCTCCTCATGGGATCCAAATTCTCAAACTTCAGACATAAATAAGAACGCTGGTATTAAACCTGTAAAAGTAGACTCAGAATTATTTGATTTGATTGAACGATCTCTAGCGATTTCTAAACTTACTGATGGTGCTTTTGATGTGTCTTATGCTTCAATGGATCGTATCTGGAAATTCGATGGTAGTATGACTGAGATGCCTTCAGAAAAAAATATTAGTGCTTCTGTGAGTAAAGTGGGTTACACCAATATTGAATTAAACGATTCTAATTCTACTGTGTTTTTAACACAAAAAGGAATGAAAATTGGTTTTGGAGCAATAGGCAAAGGTTATGCAGCAGATATGGCTAAATCACTGTTAATAGATGAAGGTGTTGTATCAGGTATTATAAATGCATCAGGTGACATGACTACTTGGGGAAAGCAAACTAATGGTGATGAATGGAAAGTTGCAATCACAAATCCGTTAAATAAAAACAAAGCATTTGCATTATTACCAATTACAAATGGCGCAGTAGTTACCTCTGGTAATTATGAAAAATATGTGAATTTCAATGGAAAACGTTACACGCACATCATTGACCCTAGAACAGGTTATCCTTCTACAGGAATTATTAGTGTTACAGTATTTGCTCCTAAAGCAGAATTAGCAGACGCTTTGTCAACTTCAGTTTTTGTGATGGGCAAAGACGTAGGCTTAAATCGAATCAATCAATTATCCAATATAGAATGCATTATTATTGATGAGGATGGCAACATCTTTACATCAACAAATATTAAAATCAATAAAATATGATGAAACGTATTAGTATTATCGCTTTAGTTCTTACAACATTCTCTTCGTGTGTTGCAGTAAAAGAATATGAAAAAGTCAACCTGAACGATCCAGACATGCTTTTAGCAGATAAAAAGTCTGATAGAAATATTAGTACATTTCATTCTTACAGAGAAGCTGCTGCTGGAGGAAACGGTGGAAAAACAGGTGGAGGTTGTGGTTGTAATTAATTTATAAAAAATATAACATTGAAAAATATACTAACCATACTATTAGTCTTGTTCGTATTACCTATTTGTAATGCTCAAACCCAAGTACAAGCACAAGATTCTACAAGTACTTATAAAAAAAGAGTCCTAGAAACGACTGAGATAGATTTCCTTTCGAGTTATTATACACAAGATGGTGATAATGCTGCCGTAAGTGGAGGAATAGGAACAGAAGAATTGACCGATGTTACGGCTGCGTTTATTGTATCCATTCCTTTAAATGATGATGATGTATTAACAATTGACGCAGGTATTTCAGCATATACTTCTGCTTCGTCAAGTAATGTTGGACCCTTTGATAGTAGCGAAAGAGCAAACCCTTTTAATGCTAGTACTGGAGCTTCTCAAGGTGATGTCTGGGCAAATCTTACAGGTTCTTATACACATAGCTCTGATGACAGAAACGATATTTGGTCTGCAAAACTATCGGTATCATCTGAGTACGATTACTTTTCTATAGGTGTAGGCGGGAGTTATACCAAATTGTTTAATGAAAAAAACACAGAGGTTAGTATAAATGGAAATGTGTTTGTTGATACTTGGAATGCGCTATATCCAACAGAATTAAGACCTTTTTCAGAAGGTGGTGATGGTCTAAACAACTTCTTGTTTAATCAATATACCATCACAGGAAATCCAAATTATAATCCAGATTTTAAAACTTTTGATAACGAAGAAAGAAACACCTATGCTATTGGATTTGGTTTTTCTCAAATCATGTCAAAAAAATTGCAAGGGTCTTTAGCACTTGATTTTGTAATGCAAGACGGATTGCTTTCAACTCCATTTCAACGTGTCTACTTTAAAGATGTGGCAGATTCTTTTATTGAAGAATTTCAATTAGCAGATGATATTGAACGCTTACCAGATTCGAGATTTAAAGTCGCTCTTGGTGGTAGATTGCATTATTATATTAATGAAACCTTTGTCATAAGAACATTTTATCGCTATTATTTTGATGATTGGGGAATTACCTCTCATACAGCAAGTATTGAAGTGCCAATTAAACTATCTGATAAGTTTACAATTTATCCTTCATATCGATTCTATAATCAATCTGCAGCGGATTATTTTGCAGTTTATGAAGAGCATTTGTCGACTGATGAATTTTACACTTCAGACTACGACTTATCTGAATATTCAGCAAACCAATTTAGTTTAGGCGCCACTTATACTGATATTTTTACAAAATTCCATATCTGGAAATTTGGACTAAAGAGTATTGATGTAAAATACACGCAATATGATAGAGATAATACGCTTAGCGCAAATATTATTTCTGCAGGTTTTAAATTTGTGATGGATTAGAAGACTATTAATTTTTAAAGATTTCTTTTTCTAATTGTTGCGCAATTTTATGAAGTGCTTCAGTATAGTAACATCCCATAAAGTGTGAATAATCTTCTATTAAAGTAAGTTGAATTTTGCTTCCTTTTACAATTGATTGACTTATGAATGTGTCATTTCATTTTTTTATTAGCTATTTTATAATTCAAGAACTCAACAAATAACGAAAATGCTATAGCAAAATAAAGGTAACCTTTTGGAATTGCTCCAACAGTATTTCCAAAGAATTCAGTATGTGATAAATGTGCTGCTTCAGTGACTAACATAAATCCTATGAGGATTAAAAATGCCAAGCCTAACATTTGAATACTTGGATTTTTATCAATGAATTTTCGAATAGGATTAGCGAAAACAATCATAATCACAATAGAGATCATTACAGCAATAATCATTAATACAAGTGTATAGTTGTGATTTGGATGTAATCCATTTGTCATTCCAACAGCAGTTAAAATAGAATCAATTGAAAATATAAAGTCAATTATAAGTATTTGTATTAATGCTTGAGATAGCGATTTAATTTTTTTCCCTTTAACACCATCTTCATCATGCAAAGGATCAGTTACTTTTTCTCGAATTTCTGAAGTGCTTTTGTAAATTAAAAAGAGTCCTCCAACAAATAAAATAACTGCTTGCCAACTGATATGAAGTTCTAACCAAGTGTTTTCTAAAGAGTAAAATGGTTTTGATAAACCTACTAAAAATGACACAAAAAACAACAATATAATTCGTTGTACCATTGCTAACAGTAAGCCAATATTTGTAGCTTTAGAACGCTGGTCATCTGGCAGTTTGTTAGCAGCAATAGATATAAATACAATATTATCTATACCTAGTATAATTTCTAAAAACGTTAAGGTTAACAATGCCATAATTGCATCGCTTGTCATTAAAAAATCTAACATAATTAGTTTATTTTTTTTGCTGTACCTTTTTCTATTCGTGGTTTTTTGAATTCATCTTTAACAGCCAGTTGATATTCAAAAGTATATGTGTCCTCAGTAGTTGTTAATATTTTAAAATGAATGGCTCTTTCTTCAGCCATAGATTTAGGGGATATGGCTTTTTGAATAAACTCACAATCGTTAATCCATCTTACAGAAGCAGAATCAATCTTATTGTCATAATAATCTATATTTAAAGTTTCGGTACGAATAAATTTACCAGTCTTTTCAATACCGTCTACAACATATGTAAACTCAAAGGTACCTGTTTTGAAATCAGAACAGTTGCGTTCAACAGTGTAGCAGCTTATAAAAAGTAGACAACAGACTAGTAATAGTGTGATCCTCATGTAATCGGTTTTTTACAAAATTACAAAATGGGATTGATTAATGTGCATATTAAAGTTCACATGAATATATTATTTTTTGAAAAATGGTAATGCTTGTAAATAGCCTATTTTAGAAAACATATAGAATATTAAGAATTTTCAAAATTTTTAAAACTACCGTCTTTGTAAAAAATAACGATGCGTTCAATAGATTTGTCATTAGAAATATGAGTAGGAGCCATTTTAACGTCTTTTAAAGTTTGAGTATCGATCTGTAAATTTTCATTTAGGTTTTCGTCTTCTGAAGGGAAAACACCCTTACCATTCAATAACCAGTACAATTCAACTTCAGGAAAGGAGGAAAGTACTTTAAGAACAAAATCAAGACTTGGTTTATTTCTACCAGAAAGTATGTGTGAAATACTAGAGCGTTGTACTCCAATTTTTTCAGCAAAAGAAGATGCAGATTCTCCATAAAAATCCATCACTTTTTGAAGCCTATTTGTAAAATCCTCAATGTTTATCATGTTAAACAAATACTTAACTTATCAAGTAATTCAAAATTACACTTAATTAAAGTAAGAACCAAAAATATAAATCAAACCCGGTGTTTTAATATAAAATTAAGCTTTATATAAAAGCATTTAAATTATTGATAATTAATAAATTATTTAATAAATATATATTCTATTGAATAATTCGCAAACACATTTAAATATTATTGTTTCATATAATTAACATGTATACTTTTGTAATCAAACTCAGGCTTAAATCGTGTTTACAATTGTAAAATAGCATTTGTTTACCTTTGTGATATCTATATAATTTTATGCAAACAGAACTATTAAAATCGCTTTACAAATCTCATAAAGAAACATCGCTTTTTGGACGCTATATTCATGCAACTTCCATCTTTCATCTTTTAGATAATGATAACATAAAACCGTTTGTAGATTGCATTGGAACTTCAGTTAATAATGAAAACATACATAGTATCACGCTAGGAACTGGTTCAAAGAAGATTTTAATGTGGTCGCAAATGCATGGTAATGAAAGTACAACAACAAAAGCTGTTTTTGATATGCTTAATGTACTAATTGCTTCAGAACAACTATCCAAAAGAGTTTTAGATGCTTGTACACTTAAGATTATACCTATTTTAAATCCTGATGGGGCAAAAGCATATACAAGATTAAATGCTAATGGTATTGATTTGAATAGAGATGCAAAAAACCTTTCACAACCTGAAAGTCAAGTTTTACGTAAAGTTTTTGATACGTTTAAACCTGATTATTGTTTTAACTTACATGACCAGCGTACCATATATAATGTAGAAGCTACTAACAATCCGGCTACGATTTCGTTTTTAGCTCCTGCTCAAGATAAAGATTGCACAATTACAGATACAAGAAAAAAAGCAATGGAAATCATTGCTGTAATGAATACCAATCTTCAGAAACAAATCCCAAATCAAGTTGGAATTTATGATGATGCGTTTAATATTAATTGTGTAGGTGATACGTTTCAGAGTCTGAATACACCCACTATTCTGTTTGAAGCTGGACATTTTCAAGAAGATTATGATAGAGAGGTGACACGTGAATTTATTTTTCAATCCCTTATGACAGCTATTCAATACATCTCTGAAACTAATATTACTGGAAGTAATCACAAAAACTATCTTCAAATTCCTCGAAATGAAAAGTTGTTTTATGACATAATTATTAGAAACACCTCAAAACAAGATATAGGAATTCTTTACAATGAAAAATTGAGAGATGAATCAATTGAGTTTATTCCTAAAATCGAAAAAATTTATGATTTAAGTACTTTTTATGGTCATAAAGAGATTGATGCCAGAGGACATGAGGTTTTATTCACTGACAACAACAATTTAGTTGAAGGAAACGAAAACGATTTCGTATTGATAAATAATGAGAAATCTTCATTGAAACTTA
The DNA here is from genome assembly GCF_045105015.1 of Psychroserpens sp. Taxonomy (GTDB): domain Bacteria; phylum Bacteroidota; class Bacteroidia; order Flavobacteriales; family Flavobacteriaceae; genus Psychroserpens. The sequence continues at coordinate 19,238 of NZ_JBGCCX010000146.1, read as the reverse complement.
AAAATAACTAATATTTGATACATTATCTTCATCTTTTTTGCGTTATTTTTGTATTAAATTTAAAGAAACTGAAAAATGGCAAAGTACAAATTAGATGAAATTGATCATCAAATTTTAGACATGTTAATCGATAATACGAGAATTCCTTTCACAGATATTGCAAAAAAATTAGTGATTTCTGCTGGAACAGTTCATGTAAGAGTAAAAAAAATGGAAGAAGCTGGAATAATTAAAGGTTCTTCATTAACATTAGATTATAAAAAATTAGGATATTCATTTATTGCATATGTTGGTGTGTTTTTAAATAATACATCGCAAACTAAATTTGTTTTAGAGCGCATTAATGAAATTCCATATGTGACTGTGGCGCATATTACTACAGGAAAATTCAATATTTTCTGTAAAGTAAGAGCAAAGGACACATCACATGCAAAAGATATTATTTTTATGTTAGATGATATCGAAGGTATTTATAGAACCGAAACTATGATTTCGTTAGAAGAAAGCATTAATGACAAGAAACGTCTTATGCATACGATTTTTAACGAATTGTAAACTTAACTAGTAATTTCTTAACATTAAAAATCCCTTTGTGTGTAACATGATAAAGGGATTTTTATTTACTTTAGACCTCTAAACTAACGAAATGAAAAAAGAGCAATTAGAGACAAACGAATACATACCATACTATCAAAATTATATCAGTAAAGCAGGTGAATTAGATTTAATTGATGGTTTGAAACAAAACAAAAATGAAATACTTTCATTTTTAGAATCCTTATCAGAAGACACTTATAACTATGCTTATGCAGAAGGCAAATGGACCATCAAAGAAGTCATTCAACACATCATTGATACTGAGCGGATTTTTACGTTTAGAGCCTTATCCTTTGCTAGAAAAGAAAAAATCGCACTACCTGGTTACGAACAAGATGATTATGCTATAACAAGCTATGCAAATAGAAGAACCAAACAAGAATTGCTTAATGAGTATAAAACACTACGCATAGCAACTGTAGCGCTTTTTGAGAGTTTTTCTAATGAAATGTTATTACAAATAGGAAATGCTAGTAATAATGAAATTTCTGTAAGAGCAATTGGTTTTATATTAATTGGCCACGAAAATCATCATTGCCAAATCATTAAAGAACGTTATTTGTAAAACAAAAAAGCCACTTAATTAATAAGTGGCTTTTAATTTTATAATACGCTTTTAGAACTGATATCTAATACTTAAGGCGATATCGAAATCTAAATCATTAGTATCAAAATCGTCGTTACCAAATCCAATTTCTGGTCTAAAATCTAAAGAAAGTAATAACGGAATATCAAAATTGTATTCTATTCCAACGTCACCAGCGGCAAAGATAAAAGTCTCACTGTCATCAATACCAGATGGAGCATTGTTGATCTTTACAGAACCAATACCTCCACCAGCACCAGCATACCAATTAAAGTTTCCGTCTAAATTCCAAACCCATTGGTACAAACCAGCAAGTTTAAAGGCATTATAATCACTTCCATCTCTCCAGCCTAAGTCTAATTCTAGTCTGTTGTTGTCTCCTAAAGCTCTTTGATAGTTAATTCCTGGACCAACGCCATCACTATCTCCTAAACGAAGTCCAATAGCATTATCAGCTATTTCTTGAGCAGTTGAAAATGTTACAAAACCGACAAATGTCATGGCTACTAAAAATAATTTTTTCATAAGATTATATTTAAATTAATTAAGATTGATGTAGACTCAAAAAAGCCTAATAATTTATATTTCGATTACTTTTACAAAAATAAAGCCAAAAACTACTTTTTATAAATTTTATTTATAGTTTTATAAACAGACTTATACTCATTTATGGTTACTAATTCTCAGCTACAAACCTTATCATCCCAATTAGAAGGCGAGTTGCATTTTGATGAATTAATGAAAACGCTTTATGCTACAGACGCTTCAGTTTATAGAATGTTACCACTTGCAGTAGCAATTCCAAAAACAGTATCTGACATTAAGTCAATTATAAATTTTGCAAAAACCTTTAAAACCTCTTTAATCCCAAGAACTGCAGGAACATCACTTGCTGGACAATGTGTTGGAACAGGTATTGTTGTAGATGTTTCGAAACATTTCAACCGAATTTTAGATATTAATGAAAAAGAACAGACTATTACAGTAGAACCAGGTGTAGTTCGTGATGAGTTAAATAATTATCTAAAGCCATTCGGATTGTTTTTTGGCCCAAATACGTCTACTTCAAATCGATGTATGATAGGAGGTATGGTAGGAAACAATTCATCTGGAACCACTTCAATTCAATATGGTGTTACTCGAGATAAAGTTTTAGAATTGCATACCATTTTAAGTGATGCTAACGAAGTGATTTTTTCAGAATTATCTCCTCATGAATTTAAAAACAAATTAAAACTGAATACTGTTGAAGGAAAAATTTACAAGCAAATATTTGATGAACTTTCTTCAGAGATCATTCAAGAACAAATAAAAAGCAATTTCCCAAAGCCTGAAATCCATCGCAGGAATACAGGCTATGCTATTGACGCATTGATTGACACAACTATATTTTCCTCTGCTTCTGAAAATTTCAACATGTGCAAATTGTTATCTGGAAGCGAAGGCACATTAGCTTTTACAACTAAAATTAAGCTAAAATTAGACAAATTACCACCTTCAGAGAGTATTATGATTGCGTCTCACTTCAACTCCATTGAAGACTGTTTAAAAGCTGTAGCTCCTGTAATGACACATCAGCTTTATACATGTGAGATGATGGATAAAACCATTTTAGACTTAACGAAACATAATAAAACACAAGAAGAAAATCGTTCCTTCATTGTTGGTGATCCTAAAGCGATTTTGATGTTAGAAATAAGGGGTGATTCTTTTGAACAAACTAAGACAAAAGCTGATGCTTTGTTAAAAAGCATTGAAAATTCAAAGCTAGCATATGCAAATCCTTTTTTAATTGGAAATGATATCAGCAAGGCTAATGATTTAAGAAAAGCAGGATTAGGTCTTTTAGGAAATATGATTGGTGACAAAAAAACTGCTGCATGCATCGAAGATACTGCTGTTTCTATTTCAGATTTGTCTAATTATATTAATGAATTTTCAGAGTTGATGAATCGTCACGGACAACAAGCTGTCTATTATGCACATGCTGGAGCTGGAGAACTACATTTGAGACCAATTCTTAATTTAAAAAGGAAAGCTGATGTCAACTTATTTAGGAAAATCACTACTGATGTTGCCCATTTAGTAAAATCCTATCAAGGCTCAATGAGTGGCGAACATGGTGATGGTATTGTTAGGGCTGAATTTATTCCGTTAATGATTGGTGAAGCAAATTATAATATTTTGAAGCGAATCAAATCTGCTTTTGATCCAGATAATATCCTAAATCCAGGAAAGATAGTAGATGCTTTTCCAATGGATGAAGCTTTGCGATATGAACCAGGTAGGAGTGAGCCAGAAATCAAAACATTATTAGATTTTTCAAGTGCTCAAGGTATTTTGCGTGAAGCAGAAAAATGCAATGGTTCTGGGGATTGTAGAAAGTTACCAGAATTTGGAGGTACGATGTGTCCAAGTTATCGAGCGACAAGAAATGAAAAAGAAACAACTAGAGCAAGAGCAAATGCATTGCGAGAATTTCTAACTAAGTCTGAAAAGTCTAATAAATTTAATCATAACGAACTAAAAGAAGTGTTTGATTTATGCTTGAGTTGTAAAGCCTGTGCAAGTGAATGTCCGAGCAGTGTTGATGTTGCCAGTTTAAAAGCTGAATTTCAATATCAATATCAGAAGGAGAATGGTTTTAAGTTTAGAGATAAATTCTTTGCAAACTCTACTCGATACAATATGATGGCATCAAAATCTCCTAAACTTTTTAATACAATTTTTAAATCTAGGTTAACATCATCAATATTAAAAAAGATATTTGGAATTCACACAAATAGAAGCTTTCCTGAAATATCAAAATCATATACAAGTTATGCTAATTTTTCAGATTGGATTGATGGTAAAAACTATAATCCAAAACCACTTAAAACTGTCTATCTGTTTATCGATGAGTTCACAAATTATTTAGAGTCAGAAATCGCAATAGATATTGAAGTTTTACTTGAATCACTTAATTATAAAACAATATATATTAATCATTTGGAAAGTGGAAGGAGCTATTTGTCTAAAGGATTTTTAGAAGAAGCAAAATCAATTTCAAATAAGAATGTTGAAATATTTAAAAACATCATTTCAAAAGACACACCACTTATTGGTATTGAGCCCTCAGCCATCTTAACATTTAAAGATGAATATCTCAGATTAGCAGATGATAAAACTTCAGCAGAACAGATAGCAAAACACACCTTTTTAATTGAAGAGTTTATTCAGCAAGAAATAGAACAAGGGAATATTAGCTCAAATCAATTTTCTTTGGAACATAAAACGATAAAGTTTCATGGCCATTGTCATCAAAAAGCCTTAGCAAATCAGTCATCGAGCTTTGCTGTACTAAATCTTCCAAAAAATTATAAAGTAACAATTATTCCTAGTGGTTGCTGTGGTATGGCTGGTAGTTTTGGTTTTGAAAAAGAGCATTATGATATCAGTATGCAAATTGGAGAACAAACCCTGTTTCCAGCGATTAGAAATGCTTCAGAAGACGTTTTAATTTCTGCAAATGGAACAAGTTGTAGACATCAAATACAAGATGGTACTGAACGTAAAGCATTGCATCCAGTAACAATTTTAAAGAATGCATTAATTAAAAAAGAATAGTCTTATCTTGTTTCATTATTAAATAAGTATCAATTAACTTAGCAGAAAAACTAGTATATGGCTGGAAATACCTTTGGAAATATTTTCAAACTCACCACATTTGGAGAATCACATGGTCTTGCTATTGGTGGCATTATTGATGGTTGTCCTGCTGGATTAAAAATTGACTTTGATGCTATTCAAAATGAAATGAATAGACGAAAACCTGGTCAGTCAGCTATTGTTACACAACGTAAAGAACCTGACACAGTCGAATTTCTCTCAGGTCTTTTTGAAGGACAAACTACTGGTACACCAATAGGCTTTGTGATCAAAAACACGAATCAGAAATCTAAAGATTATTCACACATTAAAGACGTATATCGTCCTAGTCATGCAGATTACACTTATGAAAAAAAGTATGGTATTCGGGATTATCGAGGAGGAGGAAGAAGTTCTGCTCGAGAAACAGCATGTAGAGTAGTTGCTGGAGCAATCGCTAAACAATTAATAAGTACCATTCAAATTAATGCCTATACCTCTTCAGTAGGAGATTTATTTCTTGAAAAACCTTATCAAGATTTAGATTTTTCAAAAACAGAAACTAATGCTGTGCGTTGTCCTGACGAAGACATTGCCAATCAAATGATTGAAAAAATTAAATCCATAAAAAAAGATGGCGATACTATTGGAGGTACTATTACTTGTGTACTTCAAAATGTTCCTTTAGGATTAGGTGAACCAGTATTTGATAAACTTCATGCAGATTTAGGCAAAGCTATGCTTAGTATAAACGCCGTAAAAGGTTTTGAATATGGTAGTGGCTTTTGTGGTGCAAGAATGAAAGGAAGTGATCACAACGATTTATTTAATGATGATGGCACTACAAAAACAAACTTATCAGGAGGTATTCAAGGTGGTATAAGTAATGGAATGGATATTTACTTTCGAGTAGCCTTCAAACCCGTAGCGACATTAATTCAAAAACAAAACACATTAGATAGTTCTGGAAACATTATAGAAATGCAAGGTAAAGGTCGACACGATCCTTGTGTGGTTCCTAGAGCAATACCAATTGTTGAAGCAATGGCAGCTTTAGTGTTAGCAGATTTCTATTTGCTCAATAAAATGTATCAATAGACATTCTTTAACTTCTTTATTATTTATGAAAAAATTAGCTCTACATTGGAAAATTATCATTGGAATGGTGTTAGGTGTCATTTGGGCATTAGTATCTAGTTCGATGGGATGGAGTCAATTCACAATTGACTGGATTGATCCTTTCGGTACGATCTTTATTAATTTACTGAAACTTATTGCTGTTCCTTTAGTATTATTTTCAATCATAAGTGGTGTTGCAAATATTGGAGATCCAGCGAGTTTAGGTAGAATGGGAGGAAAGACACTAGGAATTTATCTCCTGACAACAATTATGGCAATTGCTTTAGGATTATTACTTGTGAATTCTTTTAAACCTGGAAAACTTATTGACGAACAGAGTCGAATTGATAATAGGATCAGCTATGAAATATGGGCTGATTCTCAAGGTTATGAAGTTAAAGACGGTATCAATTATCTTAAAAATCCAGATTTCTTTGAACGTGCTCAAGAAATTTCAAAACTATCAAATAACGATCTTCAAGAAGCTTCAGTTGCTGATAAAATGAAAACTGTAAAAAGCCGAAGAGAAACAACACCATTACAACCTCTAGTAGACATTGTTCCAAGTAACTTTTTCTATTCATTATCAAATAATGGTCTTATGCTTCAAATTATATTTTTTGCAGTATTCTTTGGCGTGTGCTTATTATTCATTTCTAAAGCCAAATCAAAACCTGTACTTAATCTTGTTGATGGTGTTAATGAAGTATTCCTTAAAATGGTTGATATTGTTATGCAAGCTGCTCCATTTTTTGTGTTTGCGCTTTTAGCTGGTGTCGTTTCAAAAATGGCTGGAAATGATGTTGGTAAAGTGATTGAAATATTTAAAGGTTTAGGTTGGTATTCACTCGTAGTACTCGTAGGTTTATTGTTGATGATATTTGTGATTTACCCATTAATATTAAAAACATTCGTAAAGAAGATTCCCTATACTGGATTTTTCAAGTCAATGAGTCCAGCTCAAACACTTGCATTCTCAACATCTAGTAGTGCAGCAACACTTCCAGTAACAATGGAATGTGTAGAACAAAACTTAGGAGTTAATAAGAAAATAAGTAGTTTCGTTTTGCCTATAGGTGCGACAGTAAACATGGATGGAACTAGTTTATATCAAGCTGTGGCTGTTATATTTTTAGCGCAAATGCATATGATAGATTTAACGGTTGGACAACAGATTACTGTTGTACTAACGGCTACTTTAGCGTCTATTGGATCTGCAGCTGTACCAAGTGCAGGATTAGTAATGCTAATTATCGTGTTAGATTCTGTTGGATTAAATCCAGCTTGGATTGCAATTATATTTCCAGTAGACAGAATACTAGATATGTTTAGAACTGTAGTTAATGTAACTGGCGATGCAACTGTTTGCTCAATTATAGCTGATGGTGAAAACATGTTAGACTATAAAGAAAAGGCGAGTCCAACTGAAACTTTTGATTTAGATTCTTAATCTATTTTAAATATTGCATTTAAATTTATAACTTTAAAATCAACCAAAAAATATCGACTATGAATGTTTGTTTTATCATGTATCCTTGGGAAGACATCGATCCAGAAAATGATACGAGTCTAGCTTTAATTAAAGAATGTGTAAAGCGTGGTCATGGAGTAGCCATCTGTACACCTGCAAATTTAACAATTAGAGATAGTGTTACCAATGCATTTTGTATGGTTTTAAATCGAATGGAAAAAGTGCCTTCTACGCTAAAAGCATTCTACAACAAATCTAAATTACGAGAAGAAATGCTGCCATTAGCTGGGTTTGATGCTATTTTCTTTAGAGCAAATCCTCCTCTAGACCCAATCATGTTAAACTTTTTAGATTCTGTAAAAGATGATGTGTTTATTGTTAATTCACTTCAAGGAATGCGAGAAGCAAATAACAAATTGTATACTGCAGCTTTTGGTGATGCACACAGTAATATTATTCCAAATACACATGTATCAAAAAACAAAAATTACCTCATAAATCAAATTAGAGAATCAAAGGCAGACAAAATGATATTGAAGCCTCTTAACGGTTTTGGTGGTTCTGGAGTGATTTTAATTGAAAAATCAGCAATGAGTAATATTAATTCTTTATTAGACTTTTATATTACAGGCAGTGATGGTTCTTCAAATTATGTGATTTTACAAGATTATATTGAAGGTGCAGATCAAGGTGATGTTAGAATTTTATTACTAAACGGTGAGCCAGTTGGTGCTATGAAACGTGTTCCTGGTTCAGATGATCATCGTTCAAATGTATCTGCTGGTGGTTCAGTACAAAAGCACTCATTGACTAAGGCTGAAAAAGCATTGTGTAAGCAAATTGGTCCGAAACTCGTTAAAGACGGACTTTATTTTGTTGGAATTGATGTCATTGGCGGAAAACTTGTAGAAGTGAATGTGATGTCTCCTGGTGGAATTACATACATTAATAAAGTATATAAATCTAAAATTAAAGTTGAAGAACGCGTTATAGATTTCTTAGAAAGTAAGGTTGTAGATCAATTACAAGCTTTCGATAGACGCACTAGATTGCGTAAGACTGTTCAGGATGCCTAATACTAATTTAGTCTCTTCAATCGTTAGTTGTAATTGGCTGTATGAGAATGAGCATTTAGAACATTTAATCATTTTAGATGCAAGTGTTAAGTCAAACCATTCAACTACAGACGACCAAATTCCTAATTCAAGACATATTGACATCAAAAGGAAATTTAGTGATGTCAATGCTAATTTCCCTAATGCATTTCCTTCTAAAAAACAATTTGAAAGTGAGGCCAGAAACCTTGGTATTAACAAAGATTCGATTGTAATTGTCTATGATGATAAAGGTATATATTGGAGTCCGAGAGTTTGGTGGTTGTTCAAAACTTTCGGATTTAAAAACATTGCAGTATTAGATGGTGGATTACCAGAATGGAAAAAACAAGGTTACCTAACATCATTGTCCTCAAATGTTAAGAATTGGAAACTTGGTAACGTTATAGCAACATATAACACTTCAAAAATGTGTTTTTTTGATGGTATTTTGAAAGCAACAAATGATGAAACCACAACTATAATTGATGCACGTTCTAGTGACCGTTTCAACTGCGAAATCCCTGAGCCAAGAGCAGGTTTAAGAAGTGGGACAATACCTAATTCTGTAAATCTTCCTTACACAAATTTACTAAGTGGAAATTGCTTGAAACCAAAACAAGAATTACAAACGATTTTTAATACTTTTACAATAGGAGAAAATTCAGTAACTTTTTCCTGTGGATCTGGAATTACGGCTTGCATTTTAGCATTAGCAGCAAAAATTTCTGATTACAAACAAATTACTGTTTATGATGGTTCATGGACAGAATACGGAACTTTAACAACTTAATATCGTGAATACCAATTGGACAAAACAAGAATTAGTAGCCTATATTTTAATGTATGTAGCTCATTCAGATTTAAAAGAAACTGTACAAGAACAGGAGTATATTCTATCTCGTGTAAATTCTGATACTTATAAGCATGTAAAACAAGAATTTGATGCGGATAACGATTATCAAAGTATTACTAAAATTGTTGATGCTGTAAATGCTGAACCAACCTATAGCAATAATCCTTCTGAATTATTTGCAGATATAAAACTTATGGCATTTGCGGATGGAAAAATGGACCAAATGGAACATGCCATATACAATAGTTTAAAAAAGATATTGAGCTAAAAAACTATGGAGCGATTATCAGTTGAAGCCATAATTTCAAAAATCAATAATGAAGACTGCTTTCATGCGATTTCTGAAGATTATTCGTTTACGCTAAAAATTGATAGGTATGTGCATTACGTTTGTGGAGCTGTACATGACGGACATCAATTTAGAAAAGAGCTTTGGGAGAATTGTTTGCATACTGAATATGAACGTTGGTATGAAGAAGATCCTGAAACAAAAAATATGATAACTTCACATCCAATTGTTATAGCTGGTTGTGATTCTCGATTTGAATATGATTTAAATAGAACTCCTGAAGATGCTGTTTTTGAAACGGCTTGGGGAAAACAACTATGGAAGCAACCTTTACCCGAAGATCAAAAGCAAAAAAGCCAGAATAAGCATGCAAATTTCTACAAAATAGTTCATGCCTTAATTGCAAAACTTGAAGCAAAGTTTGGTGTTTGTATAGTTTATGACATGCATAGCTACAATTGGAAACGTTGGGATAGGGAAGTACCTACATGGAATTTAGGCACTTCTAATGTCAATAATGAACGCTTTGGAGATGATATTGAACTTTGGAGACAGCGTTTGTCTGATATCAAATTTCCATATAGTATTAAGTCTACATCTAAAATTAATGACACCTTTCAAGGCAATGGATATTTTCTAAAATTCATTACCAATAACTTCAAAAATACCTTAGTTTTGGCAACTGAAATTGCAAAGGTGTATTGTGATGAATACGATTATGTTATATTTCCTGAAGTCGTTGACACAGTTGAGCAACAACTTCGACAACATTTACTTGACCACGCTGCCAATTTCTATAAAAAACACAACGCATAATGTCGCAAATTCCTAGTACGTCTGAATATCAAGATTTATTTGATATCGATGGAAACCTTGATAGATTGGTTCAGAAAATTGAAGTCCTCAATTACATCAATCCTTTAAATATAGAACGTGAAAAAAAGCAGTTTTTTTCTTCTAAATACTCATACGACCCTGTATTTAAATACCCAAAAATTAAATTCAACGGATACAAACTTCATAGATTGTTTTTTTCACAACGTTTGGAGCGTATTCAAGATGAAGATATTAGACAATTGTATGAAGATGTCATTTATGAATATTCTGGACTAATCGAGTGCATTCAGACCATTAATCAAGGACGTAAGTTTTATTTTAATAGCTTGAAGAGTTTTGGTACACCTACTGAAAAAGATATCGATAATGCAAAATTCATTTTGCGTTTTGATGACAGTGATTTTGATGAAGAGTTATTGCCAATGTATTCTGTTGATGAAGCTGTAGATTACTTTAAAGAATACTCTGAGCGTTATGATTTTAAATATAATATCAAGTTGTCGACAAATATTTCGGCAGCAGCAATGGTTTTAAACAATACGCAAACTTTAGTATTGCGTAAGAATCATAAGTTTAGTTTAAATCAGTTAAAAGTGTTGACTAATCATGAAATTGGAGTTCATATGGTAACCACATTCAATGGTTTATCCCAACCATTAAAAGTCTTTTCTAACGGATTGCCAAATAATGTTGAAACTCAAGAAGGATTGGCTGTGTATTCCGAATATATGTCTGGTTGTTTAACCATGAAACGATTGAAAGAATTAGCATATCGCGTTATTGCAGTAGACACATTAAACAAGGGTTATAATTTTGCTGATACGTTTGATTTACTACACAACCAATATAAATTAAATAGAGATAAATCCTTTGCAATTACGTTACGTGTGCATCGTGGAGGAGGGTTTACGAAAGATCATTTATATTTAAGAGGAATTAATCGAGTTTATAATTATGCAAAAGCTGGAGGAGATTTAAATCCGCTGCTTACAGGAAAAGTGAGTTTAGAATATATAGATTCAATAAAAAAACTTCAAGATTTAGGTTTGGCTATTCCTTCAAAATATTACACAGATGCTTATATAAGCAATGATAATTCGAATACCAATTTAGATTTTATTTTAAAAAGTTTAAAATAAAAAGCCTCAAAGCGCAACTTGTCGTTTAGATTTTATTCTAAAACTTATCTAGTGTTAGACTTGCACAAGATAAGAACCTGATTCATTCCCAACTAACAGAAGTTAGGCTCAAGCTGACTGTTTTGCTTTAAGGCTTTACAACCAAATTATAGGTTTATTCGCTTGTTTTTAGGGTATTTTAATGCATATGAAAATTCATATGTTTTTTTGACGTTACTAGGTAAACTTAAAGTCCATTTTAAAAGTCCTTTTTTGTTATCATATTCAGAAGTCCCAGTTTCAACATCGTCTACTTTAATCTCTTTATTTTGACTTATCGGAATTCTATCATACAATACTAAATCGATAGCAGAAGCTTTATTGTTCTTTAATTCAATTTCATAATGTTTTGCAATAATCTTATTGTTTCCTATGAAAGTATTCTTTTTAAAGTCTTTAGGTTGGGTTCGTTTTACAACTACATTTTGATCAACACCTAATGAAATCGTCATTTCATTATTTGATGTTTGCGGATTAATATGTGTTTTTCCAGAATAACTGCCTTCAAAATAAACATTCGCTTCAGCAGGTAACAAGTTGTATTGTTCAAAGTTTTCAATTTTAGCCGTTAAAAAAACATTTTCATTCAATATAGGTGCTGCAAAATAGGAATAGGTTGCAGGTAATGCATATTTGTCAATTTCGATTACTGTAACATCCTCATTTGAAGAGATGTCATAGGTTTTACTAATTTCAAAACTAATGTTTGTAATACCATCCTCAATAACATTACCATTTGAAGTGTAATTTTTAAATTCAACATAAGGTTCATCATCTAAATCTTGATCTATCATGTTTTGCACACTATTAGTCATACCAGAAACTTTTGATCTATAGCCTGTAACAACTAATTCATCTAATGCGGCAATATCGTCTTCTAAACTTATATTCATTACTGATGAATGGATTGGTAATTCTTCACTCATCATGCTAATAAATGAATATACTAAATGATTACCTCCTTGAATTCTAATGGTGTATTTCCCCTCAAAATCGGTTTGAACGCCATTTGATGTTCCTTTCTCGATGATATTAACACCAGGAAGTGGTAATCCGTCAACAGAAGATGTCACAACACCAGAAACTGTTCTTACAGTCGGATTATAGTTATAATTATGACGCTTTGAAGCTCTTCTTCCATAATAGTTAGCATTTACAAAGTTTAAATATTTTGGATTGACTTCTGGCTTTATATTATTCGTATTCGGATTGCTGGTTGATAGTCTGATTTTCACGTCATTCCAATCAAGACCAGTGTTTTGATATACATGTGCCTTATAAGTTAATTGCAAAGGTGAATTAATATTGTCAGCCTTTAAATCATAAATAGGAAACCATCCAGCATTGGTAACGTTATAAGAGATAATTAAATTCAAATTTGTACTTGTACTTGAATTAAGCTTTAGTTTAATTTCTCCTGTTTGTAATTTTTCTTGAGCATTATATTCTCTTAATTGATTATTGACATCTGTTATTTCTTTGTTTATCTCTTGTTTCTTTTTAACTGAAGTATAAATACTAGATTTGATCTCAGTCATACGATGTCTATAATATGAAGCAAATTGTTTAAGCTTTTCAAGGTTTACCACTTGATTTTGGTTTCCTAAAACTCTATTATTCTGAATCACATACATTTCTTCATTATAGCCATGGATTAAATGATCTTCATATTGAATCTTATCATTTAAAACTTTAATTCGCTCTTTGAGTGATTCAATTTCTATTGTATGCTGTTTCTTAGTAAGGAAATTTATTCCGTAGTTAATAGATAATATGGAAGCATTTTGTAAACCTGAAACTTGAATACTATTTTCTTGAATATTTGGTGATAGTCCATCAAGAATAAATTCTGTAGAACCAGATTGCAGTTGTATGGATGTAGTTCTGGTTATTTGAGCACCATTAAGATACACAGTAACATCTTTAAGTTTCGATGATGTAGTTCGTTTGTTAGCGAAAGCAAAAGATGATATAAATAAAAGTAAAAATAATGAACGTCTCATATGGTTTTGGTTTTAAATTCATTATAAAACTAGCAACAGTATGAAGTATATAAAACCCGTTGTGAGTGAAGTCTATTTTTGGCTGAGTAAACCCATATTTTAAATTAGTATGAGCTTTTTATGATTATAAATGGCAATTAGAAATATAATCGTGTAACTCATAGATGATTTTTGCAATTTCATTTTTTTAAACAATTATTTCATGCTTTATATCGATAAAATAAGCTGACTTCTAGGGCTTTGCGTAGATTTGAAGTATCAAAATAAATGTGCTATTAATCATTAATAATGTTAGATAATCCCTCAAATGATTAGTATAAAATTTTAGAGTTAAATTAGTTTTAATTAGTTGTTAGTTATTAAAGTCCTTTTTTTTAAAAGGGCTTTTTTATTTTAAAAACTTACTAGTTAATTCTGGTGTAGGTATCATACAAGCATCTTTTTTTCCATACCAACTGTATCTATTTCTGGCAACAAAATCGTAAACCCAATTTCTTATAAATGTTGGAATTATAAAAAACACAGCCATAAGATTTCTTGGAAAACCTAGCTGCTTAGCAATATGCAATGCAGCACTAGACTTTATAGATAAACCTTTAGCATTAGAGTAGAGTAGTATAGAATCTATCTTAGAAGGATCTATATTATATTTGTCAATGACTTGTTTACCTGCTTGACTTTGCAAAGGTGCAAACATAAAGCGATTGGTTTTATCATGTTTTATTACATATAAAACAGAGCTGTTGCAGAGGTTGCAAACACCATCAAATAGAATTAGTTGTTTATCTTTTGGTAAATCTTGTATCACAATACAAAAATAGGTGATTGCTTTATAAGCTGTTTAAAAATTGCGTTAAATCGTCTTCTTTATCAAGCTGTAGCTTTTTCTTTAGTCTGTATTTAGATTTTAATACACTATCTGGTAATACATTTAACATAGATGCAATTTCTTTTGTCGATAAATTCATTCTTAAAAATGAGGCTAAACGGATTTCTTTTTCGGTAACCTCTTCTGAAATCGACTTAATTTTATGATCAAAATTATTATGTACTTCTGAGAAATAGGACTTGAAAACTTCCCAGTCTTTGTCTTCGGCATTTTGTTTTTTTAAGAGCATTACGATTCGCCTAAATTCAACCTTAAAAAGTTCTGGAGATTTTTTAATTTTTTCTAGGTTCTCTTTTAACTCTTGTATAAATGTGTTTTTCTGAACTAAATGCAATGTCTGAGATGCGAGTTCTTTCTTTTTGAATTCAATTTCTTGTTTATAGATTTCTTCTTGTTTTTCTCTAGCAATTCTATTTTTCTTAATACGTTGTTTAAAACCGAAGTAGAGTAAAGCAGTAATTATAATAAATGATATCATACCAATTGCATACAATGTTTTTTGAGTTTTACTTAAAGACACATCCTTTTTTAATAATGCAATCTGTGCTTCCTTTTTTTCAGTTTCATAGCGTTCTCGCATATTCGCTATTTCCTTTTCTTTTTCAATAGTAAAAATAGAATCCTTGGTAGATATATATTCTTGATAAACATTAACTGCATCAGATGATTTATTGTTTAATGTTAAAGCTTTGGCATGTAGTTTTAATGCGTTTAAATATCCGTCTGAAACACCTCGTTTTTTCTCATCCTCATATACTTTTGAAGTTTGTATTAAAGCAAGTGCATTGTTATTGTTACCTAAATATGCTTTAGCTAAAAATTTCCTGTTTAAATTTAAAAGTTGGGTGTTTTCTAACCTGATAGATTCTTCAATACCATATTTCAATAAGTTAATGGCTTTTTCAGATTCACCATTTAAATAATAGGCATGACCTAAATGTGTGTTGCAATGTAAAACACTATTTGAATTTTTACCTTTAAAAATCTTAATGGCTTCTGGTATGTTTTTAAGTGATAATTGATGTCTTCCAATATCATTAGCAATTAAGGATATATTAACCAATGACGCAGCATACATACTAGAGTCCTCCGCTTTTAAAAACCCTTTTGCAGCTTCTTCATAATTTGAAATAGCTAACTCATCATCATAATTGGAACTATAAGTATTGGCTAAAGTGAATAGAAATCCACTTTGACGATGAAGATTATTACTTGCATCAACATATACCTTAGTTTCTAGTAAGATCTCAATTGATTTTTTTAAGTTCCCTAATCGCCTATATGCACTAGCTAATCGTATTCTACTAATGGCAATCTCACTACTATCATTTACTAACTCTGCCCAATAAATTGCTTTTTCATAAATAGGGACTAGACTATCTATTTTTCCAGTACGAGAAAACGCATAACCCAATTCTCTAAGTAATCTATTTGTAACTAAAGGGTGATTTTCTCCTTTTAGTTTTAATCCTCTTTTAGCAAATTCGATATGATTATCGACGCTTCCGGAAAGATCTAAAACATTACAGACTTCAAAATAAGTTTGTGCCAAAATGGAATCATTTTGAATTTTTTCTGAAGCAAGTATTGCTTGTTCAAAAAAATCATTACAATTTGATTTCTTTTTTTTTAGGCAATCATTTCCCTGTTGTATTAAATCATTTTGTGTTTTTGGTAATTCATAAATGTGATTTTGTGCAGAAATTGATACAATAGAAAAAAACACTAAAAAAAATGAAATTCTGTAAATCATGATATGGTTGTTTGATAAGACTAAGATAATTAATAAACGCTTCTAATTATAGTTGTTGTCTTTCTTCAGAAACACTCTGTCTAGGCTTTGTCTATGAAAAAACAAGCTTAAAAGACATTTAAACTATTGATTGTCATTTAATTAAATGGGTTTTGAGTTTGTGATTTCTTGTTATTATATACATGAAAATTATTAGCCTGTCCATAGTTTGTCCATGTCGGAAATTAGAATTTAGTGGACTTCGATTCTAAATTTGGCTTGTCGTTAATAAATAATGGCATAAATATTTTGTGGTGTCTTGCGCTGGATTGGCTGCAGACTTTTCCAGTTGTAAGTCGCTACAAAAATCATAACCACAAAATCTTTATTACAATGAAAACAAATCTTTTTTTAAAACTGATCTTCTTTTTCTGTATCGCACTTATCGTATCGTGTAGTACTGAAGAAGACGGAGAATCAAACGACCCAACAGACAATTTAATTACGGTTAATATTGCTGAGTACCCTTCCAGTGGAGATTTAATTACTGAAATCAATTCTAGTTTAGAAGGATCATTATCATATAACATAACCTTACAGACGGTCTCACAAGCCATTTTGATAAATGGAAATGAACTTCGAGTAGGTGATTGGTTAGCCTTTGATTTTGAAGCTAATGAATTTCTGTATTTCAATGTTGAAGTAAGTAATGGTAATGATACAGAACTTTTAGAATACAAAATAGCTATTCAAGATGTTGATGATATCTGGGCATTTTTAAATGGAAATACGAGAACGGCTTATGAAGATGCTTCACCAGGTGAATGGGTTTGGATTACTGAAAGCGAGTACAATAATCTTTTTAATTATCTGGCAGAAACATCTAAAAGTGGTGCTTCAGATACTCAATTATTTAATAATAATTCAGTACAACAGGTAACAGGAGGTAAGACCTTTGCTAATGCCAATCAAAATAGCATGCCAATGGATCATTATTTTTTTGCATTTAAATATTATTCTTGGTCAAGCAATGCCGCAAGTAACCGCGTAAAATTATCAGAAACATCTGCAGAATTATCTTTCTCTAGTGTTGGCGAAATATTGCCTAACCATGATGATGGTTTTAATCATTTCGTACTAAAAGGCGCAAATACAAAAACCATGTCTGAGGCTTACCTAGGTTTATATGCATCATTAAAAATTGGGGCTAAAGATGATAGCAATAGCAGCTATAATCTTGGTGGAGGAAACACGGCTAATTTAGACGATACGGTTTTAGGTAAGATATTACTTCAACAAGGTTTGAGTACGTCTTTAAAGCAATGGGATTAATTATTTTTATTAAACAATAAAATCATGAAAACAATAAAACAAAATTCAGCAAAATTTAATTTAAAATTCTTCCTATTATTTGCTTTAGCATTGGTTGCATTAAATTGTAGTAAACCAGACGATAGTTCTGATGAGGAAGAAGAAAACCCATTTGCTGCTAGCATTAATGAATATTTACTTGGATTAAATTATGATGGAAATACACTGCTCGAGGTTAAAAATACTGGAGGGTTGCCAAATTTTAGAGAAGAAACTTCTAGCAGTATGGGAAACACTCCTCCTGTTAATGGACAAACATCATTTTGTTCTACAGCAAATTGGTCTCTAGATTCCAATTTTGATGATGTGGCCATATTACGACCAAACCTAGATGCAATTTATCCAGGAGCACTTGTTGCGACAAATGATAATATGCTAAATGGGAATCCAGATCCTTTGTCCATTGAGAAAGGAGCTTATACCTTACGAATCAACCTACCAGGAATTGGTGAAAATGGCGTTTTGAATATCCAAAATCCTTCTAAATCTTTGGTAGATACTAAAATTGATAATGCATTACAATGGTGGTACGACAATTCTGGTGATAATCAAATTCCTGCGAATTCAGTTTATAGTTCTGCAAACTTGTATTCTTCAATGCAAGTAAGTAGAGATATAGGATTAAACTTGTCTTGGGCAGATAATAATGTTGCAGCTCAGCTAGATTTTACGAGTAATACGGAGCGAAGAGTAGCAACTATGTCTTTTAAGCAGGTATTCTTTTCTGTAACAATGGACACGCCTGCATCACCAGCAGCTATGTTAGGTAACACCTTAACCTTAGATGATGTTAGAGCTAGAATTACAGACGCAGTACCAGCTACTTATGTAAGTTCTGTGTCTTATGGAAAAATATTAGTATTGCGAATGGAAACGGAATACACTGAGGAAACATCAGATATTGATCTAAGTGCAGTTTTAGATTATAGCGTAAATGTTGACGCGACATACGACGAGGAAAAAGAATCTATTATTGCATCTTCTACGTTTAAGTTATTATCTATTGGTGGTAATGCAGAAGTTGGTGTAAGTCCAATTAGTAGCTCAGATTTTACGTCTGGTCCTGGAGGGTTTATAGATGCTATTACTGGTTCTAATGCATTATTAAGTGCTGATAATCCAGGAGTGCCTATTGCATATACAATGCGTTTTCTTAGGGATAATTCTCTGGCCAAAATGGGGTACAATACTAATTATTCTATTGAACAATGTGACCCAAGTGCAAATTTTGTACATGAAGATGTAAATGTTACCAATAATTCATATCATGATACACGCTTTTACTTTAAATATAAACCTTCAGGAGGGAATTTTTATTTAATTGGTCCAAAATACGAACTAAACCAAGGTTCTTCCACTACAAAATCGCCACCAAATGGTGCTTATGATGTAGAAATTGTTTTCGAAAGTCAGATTGGTTGGTTTGGTGATTGGGAAGAAATAGGAGACTGCGATATTGGACATGTTACATATGAACGCTCATACCAATTTACTGGAGGAGATATTAATGATCATGGAACTGTTCCAGGTTGTGGTGCAGATTAATTCTACTTTTTGGATTCCACTAATTCCAATAGATCCCTATTAAC